>CAZRGD010000036.1:10855-13118 GCA_964599505.1 uncultured Nitrospirota bacterium
GTGACGCACACTCTCCGTGCGGTGGTGGCGCCAGGCCTCTCGTGTTCCGGCTTCCTCCGGCCGGTAACCTGCGGACCAAGATGGGATGCTGGGTGGTTCCTCAGCCTCCGGAGCCTCCGGCTATCCGCGCCGCCTCGGCGAGGAGCTCGGCCGGGTGGTGGGCGGTACGGCCGGTGAGGTGGCGGATCTGGGCGCGGCAGGAGGTGCCGCTCGCGACCACCACTGCCTCCGGCGTCGCCGCGATCGTGGCGGTGAGGCGGCTCGCCACCGCCACCGACAGGTCGTAGTGGTCGCGCTGGTAGCCGAAGGCGCCGGCCATGCCGCAGCAACCCGCGTCGGTCTCGGTGAGGGCGCCGCAGCGGGAGAGGAGGGCGCGGGTGGCGACGGGGTCGGAGGCGACGCGGGCGTGGCAATGGGGATGAAACAGCAGGGGCGCTTCGCCTTTCGTGAGGGGAAGGTCGCCCGCGTCGACCACCGGTAGGAGGAGCGCCTCCAGGGTGGTGATCGCCGCGGCCACCGCCCGCGCCTCCGGGGTGTCGAGGAGCTCCAGGGCGTCGGAGGCGAGCATGGAGGCGCACGATGGCTCCAGAACCACGATCGGCTCGCCCCGCTCGGCAAAGGGGGCGAGGCGGCCGACGGCCGCTGTCGCGAGGCTGACGGCGATCTCCAGCGCCCCCTGGCTGAAGGCGGGGCGGCCGCAGCATCCCTCCTCCACCACCGCCACCTCGAAACCGGCGGCGGTGAGCAGCGCCATGGCCGCCCGGCCGATCCCACCGTCGAGGTTGCGGTTGAGGCAGTCGTGCCACAAAGCGACCCGGCCGCGCGGTGCAACCACCGGCGCCGGGGGGCGCCGACGGGACGGGGCGAGGCGGGCAGGGGCGAGACGCGGCAGGGGCCGGCGTGGGTCGATCCCGGCGCGGGCCGCCAGCCAGCGGGCCGGGCGGCTGGCCCCGATCCAGTTGGCCACGGAGGCGAACCGGGCGGCGCGGTCGAGGGCGATGTGGGGAATGGCGAGCCAGCGGGCCGTGGGGGTGGCCGGCCGGCCACCGCGCCGGTGGTGGAGCCACGCCGCCTTCAGGAGCGCCATGTCGACCCCCGAAGGGCACTCGATGGTGCACCCCTTGCAGGCGAGGCAGCTCTCCAGGGCGACGGCGAGGGTCGGGTCGGTCCAGCCGTCGTCGAGGCGGCTTGCGGCGGCGGCGCGCAGGAGGTTGGCGCGGCCGCGGGTGGAGAGGGGTTCGTCGGCGGTAGCGATAAAGGTGGGACACATGGTGGCCGCCTGCTGCCGGCAGCCGCCGCAGCCGTTGCACTGCTCGATCGCCTCCCGCCAGCCACCGTCGCGGCAAAAGGCGACCGGCGTCGCGGGGAGCGGCGCGGGGAGCTCCGGGTAGCGGAGGCGGGTGTCCATGGGCGGCGGCGGCGCGGTGGTGATCCGCCCCGGGTTGAGGCGGTCTTGCGGGTCGAAGAGGCGCTTCACCTCCCGCAGGGCCCCCATGACCTCCTCCCCGTAGAGGGGGGGGAGCCACTCGGAGCGCAGGTGCCCATCGCCATGTTCGCCGGAGACGGTGCCGGCGAGCCCCGCCACCAGGGCGGCCGCCTCCTGCGCCACCGCCCGCAGGGTGGCGCGTCCCGTGGCCCGGTGGAGGTCGACCACCGGCCGGATGTGCAGGAGCCCGGCGCCGGCGTGGCCGTAGAGGGAGGCGGAGAGGTGGTGGTGGGTGAGGATTTCCTGGATGCCCGCCACGTACTCGGGCAGCCGCACCACCGGCACCGCCGCATCTTCGATAAAGGCGATCGGCTTGGCGTCGCCGGGCCGTCCCATGAGCAGACCGAGGCCGGCGCGGCGCAGGGACCAGAGGGTGGCCTGCTCACCGGCGGTGCGACGGGGGATGACCCGGTGGCCGGGGAGCGCCGCGGTGAGGGTGGCGAGGTGGTCGTCCACCTCCGCCTGGTTGGCGCCGAAAAACTCCACCGCCAGCACGGAGGCGGGATCGACGTCGCCGAGGAAGCTGCGCAGGGGGGCGAAGGCGGGGCGGTTCGCGGTGGCGGCGAGGAGCGGCCGGTCCAGGTGCTCCACCGCCGCCGGGGCCAGGGCCAGGATGGTCTCTACCGCCGCCATCGCCTCGCCCACGTCGTCGAAGCAGACCACCCCCACGGCGCGTGCCGCCGGCAGCGGGACCAGCCGCAAGGTGGCGCCGAGGGTGATCGCCAGGGTCCCCTCGCTGCCGGCCAGCAGTGGCTCCAGCCGTGGGGGGTTGTCGAG
>CAZRGD010000037.1:0-13116 GCA_964599505.1 uncultured Nitrospirota bacterium
TCCCCGCGTCACGCCGTTCCCCTCGGCGGCTTGCCTCGACGCCCCCGACCCGCCCCCCTCGCGCCTCCTTGGTCCCCAGTCGCGGCTAGGCTCCGCTCGAGGAGCTCGGAAGGAGGGGGTCGTGTCACTTCGTGGCCGTCGTGGACGAACCCCTGCAAGGCGACGAAGGGGGCCAGAAAGGCCGCCTGTGCCACTCCTGCTCGGGTCCCAATCTTTGCGCCTTCGCGTTGAGCCCTTGCCTTCCAGGCCGGCGACCGGAAGTCATTTGACAGTAGTATAACCCGCGTTATACTCCCTCGCATGAAGACCGCCATCTCCATTCCGGACCCGCTTTTCGAAGCCGCAAACCAAATGGCCAAACGGCTCGGTGTCAGTCGAAGCGAGCTCTTTCAGCGTGCGATACAGGCTTTCCTGAAAGAGCACCGGGAAGCTGGCGTTACCGAGGCGCTCAACGCGGTGTACAGCGAAGAGCACAGCGGGCGATTGGATCCCGTGCTCGAGCAACTCCAGTTGGCATCGCTGCCACAGGATGATTGGCAGTGAAACGTGGTGAAATATGGTGGGCCTCGCTCGGCTTGCCCAGAGGCTCAGCACCAGGTTACCGGCGCCCGGTCGTCATTCTTCAATCCGATGCGTTCAACCAAAGCCGCATCGACACGGTAATCGTTGCAGCAATCACCACGAACACTCGTCTCGCCGAGGCTCCCGGAAACGTTGCTCTGAGCCGTGGTCAGAGCCAATTGCCCAAAGATTCGGTGATCAATGTTTCCCAGATCCTCACGGTGGACAAGTCGTTCTTCACCGAAAAGGTTGGACGGCTCTCCGCAAGACAGCTTACGGTGGTGGAGCAGGGAGTGCGTTTGGCGTTGTCGCTGTAACTCGGTGTCGAACGAGCCACTCCATTTGCAGCTTCAACACAGCTCCAACACCCGCCCCTGACGCCGGAGCACGCCGTCGCGCTCTAGCTCGCTCAGGGTACGATAGAGGGTTGCGGCCTCCAGCCCCAGCTCGGCAGCCCACTCCATCACCGAGGAACGGAGAACCACCTGTCCCCCCTCGTCCGCCTCGCAGGCGAGAAAGTGGAGGACCCGATCCGATGCCTTCTTCAACCGCAGCCGCTCGTAACGGGAGCACTGGCGGCGCATGTCCTGGGCGAGGGCGAGGGAAAAGTGGAGGGCGAGCTCGCCATCCTCGACCACCGCGATACGGAGGACCTCCGCCGGGATCTCCATGACCCGTGTCGGGCAACTTGCGGTCGCCTCGCAGGTATAGCGGTCGACACACAGAGCAGGACTGCCAAAGACCTCCCCCTCCCGGCCGCGCTGCATGACGCACGAGGTCCCGTCCGCCAGGTATCGCACCGCCTTGAGCTCTCCAGCTCGGTAAAGTCGAAAGAGGAGGTTACGGCGATGAAGTTGGATGCATTGCTGGAGCTGCCACTCCCACCGTCGTCGTCCCCACCGCAGGCGGCGAGGGTGACGGCGAGCAGGAGCGCGGTGGCGATCGACAGGGCGGATTTCATGGTGGTTCCCTCCTTGCGGGGCGGACGTTCGCGCCCCGGCGATGGCACTCCGCGGGTGCGTGGAGGGAGGGCCGAGGCCGGAGCGTGCCGACGGGGCGGCGATTCGTGGATAGCGCCACCATGGAGGAGGAAGGAGATCGAGCGTTATGATCTGGGTCATAGTTTCCGTTGACTCACTTCGCGCCGGAATCTCCATCTCCGCCCGTCAGCCCGCCGGCGTGGAGCCCCTCCCAAGGGTTTGCGCGGAGACACAGAGGAGCGCAAGGCTTGGAGGGAGAGGTCCGAGGGATGGGCTTCAACGGCGCATGGAGACCGCCTGCGGTCGATGGCCAAGAAGCCCGGTTAGCCGCCGATTCCGCAGATTTCGTTGTGACAGGCGGAGCGGCGGCGTGGGACGTCCGAAGAGGCTCGGGCTTGCCTGGCAGGGGAACTGGAGACCGCGAATGAACGCACGTGGACGCGAATGGCGAGGCGTCTCAGACGGTAAGAATGGCGACGCGAGTTGGCCTGGGAGGTGATATCTCACCGGGAAGGCGCCAACAAAACCAAGGGACCAGAAAAGGGAATCTTCCTAACAACCAGGAAACGCAAGGTAACAATCACGACCCGAGATTGAGCCATGTTCTACATCGCCGCTTCTAATCGAAGATAGGCGCGACTCAGATTTTTTCGGTGTAACACTGTGTAATGCCGCAGGTTTCTGAACGACACCCAGTCTTTATTGGCTTCCACATAGGCCCCAACACCAACCATATCCTTGGCCGCAGCCGTCGCTGTTCTGGAGACTCTCTCTAAATAATCCCCGGTTTCCGCTTGCGCTTTTTTCCATTTACAAACATTTCCATGGCCCGGCACAATATGTTTCGCGCCGCCAAAGGTATCTTTCGCCTTCTGAAATGCATAGCTCCAAGTTACAACATTACTATGCGGTGAAATACCGAGAAGTCGATCCACGAAAATCACGTCGCCAGAAAACAGGACCTCTTTTTCCGGCAGGTAAAGCACCGCGTCACCAGGGAAATGGGCGTCGCCAAAATACTCGAGAACAAATCTGACACCTCCGATGGTGAAGGCCACACGGTTTTCTCTGTAGACGACATCTGCGGTAGTCATCCGGTCATCACGAAGTAGCGGTGAAATCTTCTTAAAACGCGCCATGTGGTCATCAAAGACCCTTGGCTGCTCTTTCGCGGTGACTCTCAACGCGATAATTTTTACTCCCCTTTTCTGAAATTCATCGTTTCCCATCCAACGGTGGTCCTGCGAACCCAAATTGATGACCGCCGCAATGGGAATGTCCGCGATCCTTTTTGCTGCAAATATCATCCCGTCCGCGGCAATCCTCCCGGTACCCGATCCCACGAAGACCCAACCAGCTTGGGTGCGAACCAATCCGGAATTATTATTCATGGCTAAATTTCCAGCCGTCCGCATCCCGGTAGATCCGAGATATGCGTAGACATTTTTTGTAACTGGATGCCAAGCAACATCAAAAGCCAACGCATTATGAGAAATAGCAATGAGCAGAGAGACTAGTAAGATGGTTCTCATAGAACTCCTTTGCGCACGATGTGACCAGTTGTTTTTTACCTATTCAAATTGCAGCGCAGTAACAGGATCTAAATTGGCGGCTTTTGTTGCAGGATAGACACCAGACAAAATACCGATTACAACAGTGGAAAGAAAAGCCATCGCGACCATATCCCACGGCAGAATGAGGGGCAATCCGGCACATATCGAAATCACGACTGCCGAGATGACACCGACCACCGTACCGACAATTCCACCACCGAGACTCAGCAGTAATGATTCCCCAAGAAATTGTATGAGGATATCACTCTTCTTGGCGCCTACGGCCATCCTTATGCCGATCTCCTTGATCCGTTCCCTGATCGAAATAAGCATAACCGCGACGATTCCTATTCCGCCGACCAAAACAGAGACGGCCGCGATACTGCCTATCAGAAGAGTGAACATCCGGCCGCTTTCCCTCTGTGCATCGATTACCGACGCCTGATTCTGGATCGTAAAATCATCGCCTTTGTCATCTCGGAGATGGTGTGCCTGCCGCAAAATACCCCTCGCCTCCACCTCTGCAGCGTGCATGAACTGACGATCTCTAGCCTGAACGTAGATCGTACTGATGTATGTCACATTGAACAGCCGCCTCAAGGCCGTACGCAAAGGGATAATGATCTGGTCATCCTGGTCGGTCCCGTTAATATCAAGTCCTTTTGGCGCGAGCACTCCGATGACTGTAAAAGGAACTCTGCCGACGCGGATCGTCTCCCCAACCGGTTCTTCCTCCGCAAATAGGTTTTCAACCACAGTCTGTCCTAGAACTGCTACACGTCTCCGTCCCTTATCTTCATCCTCGTCAAAGAACCTTCCACTTGAAAGAGTGAGATTTCGCACGCTCATGATGTCGGTCGTAGTGCCTATGACACTCGTCCTGGTGTTGAGATTTCCGTATTCGACCGGTAATTTCCTATTCTGGGACGGCACCGCGTAATTTATGCTAGACGATTTTTCCACAACATCATCCGCGTCTCTTGGCTCAAGGGTTGTTACTAATTTTGTCTGCCTCGCCCGTCCGGCGATAATTTTCACTCGGCCGGCATTCACGACCACCAGGTTGCTCCCCATCTTCATGATTTGCGAAATCACCTTTTGTTCCGTTCCCCTGCCGATCGACACCATGATGAGCACGGCGCAAATACCGATGATCACCCCTGACAGGGAGAGGGCTGTTCTGACCTTGTGGGCCAGTAGGATTCGCTGAGAGATTACGATGTTCTTCGCGATATTCACGATTTGTTCAGTGCCTGTACAGGATCAAGGCTCGCCGCTTTCTTTGCTGGATACACACCGAAAAGCAACCCGATAACGACACATAGAGCAAAGGCAATGGCAAAGGGCTCTGGGGTGATGCTAATTGGTTTTCCAAAATGTTGAACGAACAATGCGCTCATGACTCCCACGCCGACGCCGAGCGTCCCCCCTGAAAGGGTCAGGATCAGAGATTCAGTAAGAAACTGAAAAACAATATGCTTCTTTGTCGCCCCCACCGCCCTTCTCAATCCTATCTCCCGTTTTCTCTCCGAGACCGCCATGAGCATAATGTTCATCAACACAATTCCCCCGACGAGCGGCGCGATCACGGCGATCAACCAGAGGAAGATACCGAGCGTTCTGGAAGTGCCTCGTATCATTTTCGCTACGTGCGTCGCGGTACTGATTCGGAAGTCATCTTCCTCCGTTGAGGCCAGGCGATGGTTTTCTCTTAAAACATCTCTTATTTGTCCGGCAATAGGTTTTGCATGAGCAGGATTGGCAATGACAACTCTTAGCATACTGGTATAGCGAGGTTGATTCATCAGCCGTCTTGAGGCGGTGGTAAAGGGAATCAGGATCATGTTATCGAAATCGGTTCCGGCGGGTGACTGACCCCTCCTCTCCAGAATTCCAATCACCTTGAAAGATACGCTCTTGACCGAGATATCCATCCCAATCGGGTTGACCTTCCCAAATAGATCTTTGGCCGTGGTGGTACCGATCACGCATACCTTCGACAACTGCTCATTGTCGGAAGTGCTGATAAAGTCCCCCCTGGACGCGCCCCTTCGCCATGCATCCCGCCAATTCGGCTCCACTCCCATCACCCAGGCAGTCGTGAATTTATTGCCGTGTTTCAGGGGCATATCCAGTTCAACCTGAAACGGTGAGGCGAATTTCACGCCATTGATGTTTTCGATGTCGGATATATCTTTTCTTGTTAAATCAGCCTGCTCCGCGGTGGAGGGACCACGCATTTTTCCACCTCCCGAGTGGACCATGATCGCATCGGCACCGAAGTTGTGGATCCTTTTCATGATGCGTTTATTGGCACCCTGCGTTAATGACACGATCACTGTAAGGGTGGCAATGCCAACCAGAATGGCCAACTCAATCATAAACGTCCTAACCTTATGCCTCAGGACGGATTTTGCGGCGACTCCTACAATTTTCATCGCGTTCATTTCGTCGCCTCTCCTTCATAGATCTTGCCGTCCTTTAGAAAGACCGTTCTTCCAGAATATGCGGCATCGCCGGCATTATGGGTAATGAGGACGATTGTCTTGCCATGGCTATGCAGCTCTTTGAAAATATTCATGATCTCCCTTGATGATTCACTATCGAGATTTCCGGTCGGTTCGTCGGCCAGAATGATGGCAGGCTCATTGACCAGGGCGCGGGCAATGGCAACTCGCTGATGTTGTCCCCCTGAAAGCTCACTTGGCTTATAGTGGATTCTGTCACCAAGGCCCACCGAGTCCAGCAGTCGCTCAGCCCTTTCCCTGGCGTCTCCGGGATACTCATCAGCGTAAACAAGGGGCAGAAGGACGTTATCCAAGGCGCTGGTTCCGTCCAAAAGATTAAAGGCCTGAAAAACAAAGCCTATTTTCTTGTTCCGGATTGCGGAGAGCTGATCATCATCCAGCGTTTCGATGTCCTCGCCGTCAAGCCGATAGGAACCTCCCGATGCCCTCAGCATACAGCCGAGAATGTTCATCAAGGTGGTTTTTCCGTTACCGGAAGAACCCATGATGGCGACAAATTCTCCTCGTTGGACATGGAGCGTTACACCCTTGAGGACATCTGTTTTCACGGTTCCGTTTTGAAAGGACTTGGTAACATGGGTCAACTCGATCATGGCGAATCTCCTGAGAAGAGGTGAAACAAGCGCCTCGTTCTATCTGTTTTCAACAACAACCACATCGCCTTCGCTGACGCCCGATACGATTTCGACACTGCTTCCGCTGGTCGTTCCTGTTCGGACAGCTTTCTTTTGCGATGGACCGCTTGGTGGTTTTATCAAGACAAATTTACGGCCGCCATCGCGGAGAATAGCCGTTCGGGGAATCATCAATACGCCTTTTCGTTCCTTTTGATAGATTGTCACGCTGGCGGTCATGTCAGGGCGTAGGAGATTCTTAAAAGGACTTCTGATATCAATCACAACGTCATAATTCACCACATTATCTTGAATCACAGCCTGTGGATAAATCGTAGAAACTGTGCCTTCAAAATCTTTACTCGGATAGCTATCGACGGTAAATAGGACCCTCTGTCCGTCCCTAACCTTGCCGATGTCGGTCTCATCCACAAAGGCGTCCACCTGAATACGATTCAGGTCGACAATGGTGACAAAGGTCGGGGCATTGAGCCCGGCAGCGACCGTCTCGCCCTGCTGAGTGGAAACTGAGCCAATCACGCCGGTTATGGGCGCGGTGATGGTGGCGTAAGAGAGCTTTACCTGCGCCTCTTTCATGGCGGCTCGGGCAACGTCGAGCTGCTGCTCGGCAAGATTGAGCCCGGCAATGGCGCTCTCTTTTTCTTTCAGGGCCTTGTCGACAGCCTGCCGGCTGGTGAAATCATTCTTGATGAGATTTTTCTGCCGCCGCCATTCCAGATCCGCCAATTTCGACCGCGCCGTGGCATCCGAGATTCTGGCCTCTGCCACCTTCACTTCGGCTTGGGCCTTGGCAACCGCGGCCTCCAGGTCGGCCTTTTCCAACTCGGCAATGACCTGACCCCTTTTCACATGGTCACCAATGTTGGCGTATAGGTGCTCCACCTTACCGGAGATCCTGGCACCCACCCGGACCTCGGCTCCGACCTGCGGCTTGACCGCGCCGGTGGCCAGGACGGTGGAAGAGACGTCGCGGCGAGTAACCCGGGCGGTTTCGGGTACGGAGGCCTTGGATTCCGCCCGGTGGCCAAGGATCCACCAAGCAGCCGCGGAGGCGGTGCACAGCAATAAGGCCGCTATGATGGAAAGCTTTTTCCAGTTATTTTTTTTCAATGTCGATCATCTCCGTTGATGAGACCATCTTCCTTTCTCGCCAACGTTCGGCCGATGGCCCGTTCGAGCCGCGCCAGGGCCGTGTGCCAGTCGAGCCTGGCCTGCACCAGGCGGACGTTGGCCGTGGTTCGGGCGGTCTGGGCATCGGTCACCTCGATGATCGACGTAGTGCCGTTCTTGTATTCACCTTCCGTGACCCGAGCACTCTCCTCGGCGCTCGCCACGAGGGCATGGGCCGCCTCAACCGCCTGGTCCGCCTCGATCAACTGCGAGTAGGCCGTCCAGACGTCAAGCTCGACACCGCGTAGGATTTTTTCGTACTCGGCGGCCGATTTCGCGAGGTCTGCTTTCGCCCTCTGGACCGAGTACTTTCGGTTAAGCCCCTCAAAGAGCGGCCAGGTGATGCCGAGTCCCAGGGACCACTCGTCTCGGTCGGGCACGAATGTCCGATCCCGCCACCCGTAATCGCTGTTGAATGTTACTTCGGGCCAATAACGGGCCTGTCCGGTCTTGACGCTCACCCGCGCCGACTCGACCCGCGCAAGGGCCGTGTGGAGCTCCGGCCTGTTCGCGGCGGCATCTGCCATAAGACGCTTGGCATCCGCGACTTCTCGTCGATGGAGACTCCGTGGCAATTCCGCGATATCGAGTGGCTCGGAAGGCTTCAAGCCCATGGCGTTGGCCAGCCCACCCCGGGCGATCCGAACCTCGCTACGCGCCCGGACAAGCTGGAGATCCGCATTGGCCTTCTCCGTATCGGCCTTGAGCACATCAGACCTCGAAACGATGCCGTTCTCGTACCGCGCCCGGGCAACGTCTACATGGTATTGCGTCTGCCGGACGGTCTGTTCCGCCACCCGCAAAAGCTCCCTGGCCGCAAGTAGTTGGTAATAGCCTTCCTCCACATTCAAGGCCACGTCCTGGAGCGTGGTATTGTGTTGAAAATCAGCGCCAAGCAGCTCCGCCTCGGCGCCTTTCAGCTCGGCGATCCGCGCCCCGCCATCGAACAGGAGGTAGCGGACGCCGAACCCTCCATCAAAGGTGCTGTCCGGCCCCGTCTCCTGCCGCCCATCCAGGGAGACCTGACTCGAACGATTCACCCCGGCCGTGAAATCGGCGGATGGCAGGTAGGCCGATCGGGCCTGGCCTACCCCGGCGGCGGCCACGCGCACCCGCTGCCATGAAGCGCGCGTCTCTGGATTTCGCTCCAGGGCGATCTCGATGCACCGCGCCAGAGTCAAAACCTTACCGTCAAGAGAATCGTCCTGTTTGTTTAGGATCAACATCGGTTCCGGCGGAAGCGAGCGCGGCACATAAGCTGCGGCCGGGGAATGAGGAATATCGCGTAACAGCTTCCCCGCGCTCCTGAATGCACAACCGCTGGTAAGAACGAGACCGATTGCGAAAACAAAAAAGGCATGAGCGAGAACATGAAAACGGGGCATCTTCTTCACGGGCGTGTCCCTTGGACGGATAGGAAGGAACTTCCTCCGACAAGAGATACGACCCTTCCCGGTCTTCCTCCACGAAGCGGGGCGAGCAGGCGGACCAGTCCTCTGCCCTACCCTCGCCATTGTCGACTCACCGCTCACCTCCATGGGTGCATCCCTTCTACACCTCTTAGACGCCTGAGACGGGCGTACGGGTTACGCGGCAGGAGAGAACGGATCCCCTTCATGAATCTGCGGGTCTTCGTGATGGACCTCGCCTTCTAGGCCGAGGGCGAGGACGGGACACTTGTGGCCGTGGAAGGCGATGGCGCGGAGGAGCTCCTCCTGCGCCGCATCTGCGGCCGCGGTTTCGTTGGCGTTCATGGGGTGACCTCCTTGGCAGATGGGGCCTCGCTCCGTGCGGGACCGGGGATGGGGAGGAGTGTGTAGGCGACCGCCGGCCCAGCCTCACAAGCCGCCTTCGTCGTGTCGGGCCGTGCCGCACCCGTGTGGTAGGGGAAGCGGGCGAGGCGGGCGACGGTGAAGATGGAGGCGGGCGGTCGGGTGAGGACGGCGAGGGCGAAGCGCCGTTGCAACGCCTGGACCCCGGCGATCGCCGCCGGGTCGCAGCCGCCATGCTTGAGATTCGCCTCCGCCTCGTGAAGCGCCTCCGGCTTCACCCCGGGCCGCAACGCCACCCGTACCGTCTCGCCGGTGGAGCGGCGGGTGAGGATCCAGGCGTCGCCGAGCTTCGGGTCCACCACCAGCGAGCCGTAGCGGTGGCGCGCGCCGGTGAGGTAGGCGGCCACGTCGCCGTAGCAGGCGGAGCGGTTCACCGCGCAGGCGAGGTCGGTGCGGTCCACCACCCCACCGGGGAAGAGGGACTTGAGGCCGTGGGCGATCCCCGCCGCCGCCACCACCAGGCCATCGCACGGGTGGCCGTGGAAACGAACCAGGGCGACGAGGTCGACCCGCTGCGGCTGGCGGGCCAGGGGCCCAAGGCTGGAGACGGTGTCGACGACCGCCACCACCGGGGCGTACGGCGCCGCCACCGCATCGGCCACCGTGAGGCGCGCCGCAAAGGTGGTCGGAGGACGTAGGGCAATCAGGGCGAAGAGGATCAAGAGCCCAGCATCGCGGCTCGGCGCTGGCAACCTTCGTGCA
This sequence comes from uncultured Nitrospirota bacterium, assembly GCA_964599505.1. Taxonomy (GTDB): domain Bacteria; phylum CG2-30-53-67; class CG2-30-53-67; order CG2-30-70-394; family CG2-30-70-394; genus CG2-30-70-394. The sequence goes on from CAZRGD010000037.1 coordinate 9,962, forward strand.
ATCCATCTGTGTTTCATTGCCATGTTCTCCATTGATATCAATAATTTCCGCATATTTTCTGAGCTAGCTTTTCATCTGCGGTTCTCTGTGTCCTCTGTGCCTCGGTGGTGAAACCGCCTTCAAGGCCGTCACCGTAACCGCCTCGTGGCTCCTGAGATCGCGATCGAGCGATTCCCGAGTCTCCTGCGTCTCTAGGTTTTCGTTGCGCTTGCATTTTTCGCGATGGCTCGTTGGAGCCGCGGGTTAGAAGATCAAGCTCCAGGAAAGCTTCGCCGCGATCAGGAGGAGCAGGACGCCGAAGATCTGCTTGATCCACCTTGCCTCCATCTTCCCCTTCATCACCCGTGCGCCAATCTGCGAGGCGACGATGACCGCGATCGAAGAAAAGAGGAGGAGATACAAATCGAAGTGGCCCTCGGCCACGTGCTCGGCGAAGCCGGAAAAGGAGGAGAAGATCACGATGAAGGCGGAGGTCACCGCCGCCTGCTTCGTGGGGTAGCCGATGGCGATGAGGATCGGGATGACGAGGAGCATGGCGTCCAGATCTCCGATCCTACGAACACCGAGGCTGCCGAGGCCGATCCTGGAGGTGTGGATACGTGCCCATCTCGACGCCGGCATACGACCGCGGGTTTTGCGTTGTGGTAGGAGTGGCGGGCCTTGCGGCCCGCATCGGGGGTACAACCCCCTCCTACCAGCGGTACGTTGACCGCGAAATTGGTGAAGCCGACGCCCCCCGAGTGGCTGAATCGGTAGCCGAATGTCGGACGATTGTAGAATTTCATTTCGCCCGAGGAGATGAGGTCAGGCGCCGAGACCGTAGATGTGAGTCAGAGTGAGGTAGACCCCGGTGAGGATGAAGACGATCGCCGTCGCCCTTCGCATCCACACCTCCACCGTGGTGAGCCGCCGGAAGAGGGCGCCGACGGAGCGGGCGCCGGCCGCCAGGAGGACGGCGAAGAGGGCCACCGGGAGCGCCGTCCCCACCCCGAAGAGAGAAGGAAGGAGGAGGGGGTCGTGGTGGCTCGCCGCCAGGGGGATGAGGGTGGCGAAGAAGAGGGCCGCGGAGACCGGGCAGAAGGAGAGGGCGAAGAGCATCCCCAAGAGCGCCCCACCCCACACCCCACCGCCGGCGAGTCGCCCCTGAAATCGTTGCGCCAGCCCACCGCCCCACGACGGCAACGGCAGCCACTCCAGAAGCACCAGCCCCACGACGATGAGGAGCGGCCCGAGGAGCCGGTTCATCGCCCCCTGAAGGGCAAAGGAGAGGTGCGGGGCGGAGACGACGCTGGTCACCAGAAGGGCGGCGATCGCCGTGTAGGCGACGGCGCGACCGAAGGTGTAGAGAAGGCCGGTGGCCAGCGCCCGCCCCGGCCGCTCCACCTGGCGGCCGATGTAGGCCACCGCGGCGACGTTCGTCGCCAGGGGGCACGGACTGATCGAGGTGAGGAGCCCGAGCCACACGGCGGTAGCCGCGGGCCACGCGAGGGTCAGGGTCATCCCGCCACCTTCTGCAACCTAGATTCTGCAATCCTTCGAGCACCGAGGGCGTTGAGGCAGGTCCTTCTGCAAGGCGGCGAGCCGATTTCGGCGCAGGCGTACTTGAGGTACGGTGAGCACGAAATCGGTGAAGCCAACGCCGCAGAAGGGCCTGAATCGGCGGCCGAATGCCGAAGGATTGCAGAATCTAGGTTTAACGCCGCGCCCACCTCACCCTTCACGTAGTGGACAAAGGCCGCCTTGTCGTGGGCGAGCGCCCAGGTGCGGTCGAGGCGGTGCCACTCACGGCTGCCGTCCGGCCGCCGTCTCACGACCACGATGTCACGGCTGGTGAGCTGGAAGTCGTCGATGAAGTGGCGGTTCTCCGGCGCCTCCACGTTCAGCGACCGCCACGCGAGGGTCCCGTCCGCGAGCTGCTCCCCGAAGGCGGCGCGCAGCGCCTCGTCGGCGTTGGCCTCGATGGCGCGGCAAGTCTGGCAACGGGCGGTGGCGTGGAAGTAGTAGACGGTCACCCGAGCCGGATGGGGCAGGAGCTGCGCGGCATCCGTCGCCATCGCCGCCGTGGTCGCCGCTCCCGAGGGGATGGCGGCCGGCAGGGCGTGGGGGCCATGGCCGCCGGCCGCCACGTAGGCGAGGCTGGCGCCGGCAAAGAGAAGGAGGAGAGTGGTGATCAAGTTACGCAGGCGCATGGCAGAAGCCTCATGAATGGTTTCATTTTCGATGGTCTACGCCACCTCGGCGAGGAGCTGCTTCAGCTCCTCCACCTGCGGGACACGGCCGGAGAGGAGGAGCTGTCCGTCCACCGCCAGGGCCGGGGTCATCATCACCCCGTGGGCGATGATCTCCTGGAGGTCGGTAACCTTCAGCAGCTCGTAGTCGAGCTTCAGCTCCTCCGCCGCGGCCTGGGCGGCAACGGTGAGCGCCTTGCACTTGGGGCAACCGGTTCCGAGGATCTCGAGCTTCATGATTGTTCTCCTTATTGGGTGTTGGCTTCTTTGAGTGGCAACGGAGCTCAGGCGGCCACGAAGACGCCGAAGAGGAGGCCGGTGGCGGTGGCCATCACCACCACCAGGGCGACGTAGGTGGCGGTCTTCTTCGTTCCCAGGACCGAGCGGATCACCAGCATGTTGGGGAGCGACAGGGCCGGGCCGGCGAGCAAGAGGGCAAGCGCCGGACCCTGGCCCATGCCGTTGTGCAGGAGCCCTTCGAGAATCGGGACCTCGGTGAGGGTGGCGAAGTACATGAAGGCGCCCGCCACCGAGGCGAAGAGGTTGGCCCCCAGGGAGTTGCCCCCCACCGACGAGCTCACCCAGTCGCTCGGGATGATCCCCGCGTGTCCCGGCCGCCCGAGGAGCAGACCGGCGACGATGACACCGGCGAGGAGCAGGGGCAGGATCTGCTTCGCGAACCCCCACGAGGCGTTGAACCAGTCACCCCCCTCGCCCGTGTCCACGGCGGTGATCGCCGACAGGCCGAGGGTGGCCACCACGTAGGGCACGATGGGGTAACCCGGCGCGAGCCACGCCGCCACTGCGGCCACCGCCGCCACCCCCCCCACCTGCCGCGCCGCCACCCTCCCCGCCCCCCCCCGCCCCCCCCCCCCCGCCCCCCCCACAACGCCCGCGCGCACCCCCCTCAGCGCCCCCGCCCCCCCC
>CAZRGD010000038.1:0-12980 GCA_964599505.1 uncultured Nitrospirota bacterium
GGGCGGCGGTTGGCGAGGCGTGCGTCGCAGTTGTGTGTCCCTCGGCCGCGCGCCGACGCGGGCATCCTGTGCGCCTGGCCGGCGGGCGCAGTCGCGGCGGGGCCGATCGCCCAGACGGGCTCGTAGGCGATGACGATCCGCGCCCGCCGCTCCGGCTTGCAGCCGCCCAGGCCGGCGGTGAGCTGGCGCTCCACCACCGCTTCGGTCTGGCCGGCCTGCCGTTCCGTCTGGGTCTCGCCGACACAGAGGACCACGACCAGCCCGGCCTCGACCGCCGCGGTTACCTTCTTGCCGGTCGCCTCGTCCGTCTCGCCAAAGATGTGGCGTCGCTCCGAGTGGCCCACGAGGCAGTGGCGGCAGCCGCAATCGACGAGCTGGGTCGCCGAGACCTCCCCCGTGTAGGCACCGCTCTCCGCCCAGTAGAGGTCCTGGCCGCCGATGAAGAGGTTTGCCGGACCGAGGCGAGCGACCTTGCCGGTCCGCTCGAGGGCGGTGAAGGGGGGGAAGAGGACGACCTGCCGGTGGGGGGCGTCCAGCGCCGCGTCCATCACCCCGCGGGCGAGGCGCTCGGCCTCATCGAGGGTGCAGTTGAGCTTCCAGTTTCCGGCGATGATCGTGGCACGCATGACAGATCCCCAAGAGAGTCGAAAAAGGGTGGGCCGATTCCGTGGCGGGTCCGCAACGGGTGCCCCCTCCCGTGACACCGGGTCTCCCGTCCCGAAACCCAACCGAACAACGTACTTTTACTCCTTGCCGCGGCGTTTTTTAAGGGGGCACAAAAAGGGGGCCCCGGCGGTGTGCCGGGGCCCCCGTGGATCCACCCTGGCGGGCCTCTACGCCTGGTTGAGGGTGAAGACCGGCTTCACGTGGGTGAGCCGCTTTTTCAGGTTGTGCTGGGTGACCTGCTCGGAGAGCGCCTGGGCGAGCTCGACGAAGCGCTTTGCCTGCGGGGAGTCGGGGTGGGCGGCGACGATCGGCTGGCCCGTATCGCCCCCCTCGCGCACGACCGGATCGAGCGGCACCTTGCCGAGGAAGGGCACCTTGTACTCGCTGGCGAGCATGGTGCCGCCGCCCTCGCTGAAGATCGCCGTCTCGGTGCCGCACGACGGGCAGACAAAGGAGGACATGTTCTCGATCACTCCGAGAATGGGGACCTCCACCTTCTGGAACATTCCCATCCCTTTCTTCACGTCGGCGACCGCCACATCCTGCGGGGTGGTCACTGCGACCGCGCCGTCGAGCTTGGCAAGCTGCGACAGGGAGAGCTGGGCGTCGCCGGTGCCCGGGGGGAGATCGACGAGGATGTAGTCGAGGTCGCGCCACTCCACGTCCCCAAGGAGCTGGCGCATCATCCCGTCGATCATCGGCCCACGCCAGATCACCGGATCCCCTTCCTTCACGAAGAAGCCGAAGGAGATGTAGTAGACGCCGTGGCTGAGCGCCGGGATGAGCCGCTTGCCGAACATCTCCAGGGGCCGCTCCACCCCCATCATCGTGGGGATCGAGGGGCCGAGGATGTCGGCGTCGAGGATCCCCACCTTGTTGCCCATCTGGGTGAGGGCGATGGCGAGGTTGGCGGTGACCGTGGACTTGCCGACCCCCCCCTTGCCCGAAGAGATCGCGACGATGCAGCGAACCTCGGGGATGAGGTTACGCTCGCCGTATTCGAGCGACAGGGTCTCCTCCACCACCTTCAGATCGACCTTCTCGATCCCGTCGACCTGCTCCATCGCCTGGCGGACCTGGGCCTCCAACTCCGGGCGCAGGCGACTGCCCACTGCCGGCATCGCCAGGGTGGCCGAGGCGGTCCCGTCGGCGACGGTGACGTCCTTCACCACCTTGAGTTTGATGAGGTCCTCCTCCATCCCGGGATACGGGATCGCCTCCAGTGCCTCGATGACTTTTGCCGTGCTCATGGTCTCTCCTGTAAAACGAGCTTTCTAGTTACCGTTACCGCCGCGATTGCGACGAGGGGGGATTGTCGGTAGCAGAGCCCCTTCTACGCAATCCGCCGGCGCAATTTGTGGGTCGCGGCAATAAAAGAGGGGCGCCCCCACCGATGGTGGGGACGCCCCGGGTATCGCCGTACGACCGCGCCTACTCTTCCACGTCGTTGCTCACCACCTTGTGGCGGAAACGGCTTCCCTTGCGAGGGCCGGGCGGCTCCAGGCGGGGGCCGGAGTGGAAGAAGACGTAGTTCCCGCAGATGTAGCAGCGGTAGTAGTTGGAGTCCATCGCGTCGCTCTGCAGATTGCTCGCGCTATCGACGCACACCATCTTTTCCAGTTGCATGGGGGATGAGCACTTGGGGCATTTCATTGTCGGGCCTCCAGGGCAGGGGATAGTAATACTATACGTTATGGATGAGCGGCGGCCCGATCGGGTGATGTGGCTCGGGCCATTTCCGCAAGGTTGGCGGCGTCCAGCTCCGCGAGAATCGCTCGCTCGACCCGTTCCCACACGGGTTGGGTGAAGGAGGTAGCACCGTTGCTCCCTCCCTCTCGAACCAGTCGAATCGGGCCTTCGACCGCCTCGACCACATCACGCATGGAGATCTCCGACGGGTCACGGGCGAGGGAGACGCCACCGCCGGTGCCACGTTGGGTGAAGACCAGGCCGGCACGGGCAAGACGGCGCACCACCGCGGCAAATGCGTGGCCCGGCAAGGCGCGCTGCCGGGCGATCTCTTCCACCGGCTCTACCGCCCCGGGAGGCAAGGTCGCCAGGTGGATGATCCCCGCCACCGCGTAGTCGACACTCCGATTGATAACCATGGTTTGTCCGTAAAAACTATTAATTAACTGTTCTTTGGTAGCTTAGCTATCAGTGGGTACGCCGTCAAGGCGGTGGGGGACCATCAGGAAGGCGGAGCCGCTGCCGCTTTTTCGCCCGGCCGCGGCGGTGGGGCGAGGGTCACTGTTGACCGCGCGGCGGCGGTCAACAGAAGTCGGAGCGCTTCAGGCTGTGGCGTTTCATCAGGGCGTAGAAGTCGGTGCGGTGCTTGCCGGCCATCTCCGCTGCCCGGGTGACGTTGCCGCCCGAGGCACGCAGGACGCGGATCAGGTAGTCGCGGTCGAAGTGCGCTCGCGCGTCGCGCATCGGCATGAGGGTGACGTCGCCGGTGGCGGGCCCCTCCAGGGCAGACGCATCCAGGGCAAAGTCATTCGCCTCCAGGCGGTCGCCGTCGGTGAGGGCGATCGCCACCTCGACGCGGTTTCTGAGCTCGCGCACGTTGCCCGGCCACGGATACCGCTCGAGTCGCTTGATGGCCGGTGTGCTCAGCTCCAGGGATCGCCCCTCGGCCAGCTCGGTGAGGAAGTGGCGAGCCAGGGGGACGATGTCCTCGCGCCGCTCACGGAGGGGGAGGAGGTGGAGGGGTAGGACGTCGATGCGGTAGTAGAGGTCCTCGCGGAAATCACCTTCGGCGACCTGGCGCCGCAAGTTCTGATGGGTGGCGGCGATCACCCGGACGTCCACCGCCACCGGCTCTACCCCACCCACCGGGACCACCTCGCGTTCCTGCAGAACGCGGAGGAGCTTGACCTGGGTCTCGATCGGGGCGTCGCCGATCTCGTCGAGGAGCAGGGTGCCGCCGTGGGCGGCGCGGAAGAGGCCGCGATGGGCGGCATGGGCGCCGGTGAAGGCGCCCCGCTCGTGGCCGAAGAGCTCGCTCTCCAGGAGCGCAGAGGGGATGGCGCCGCAGTTGATCGCCCGAAACGGCCCTCGCCGCCGGCCGCTCAGTTTGTGTAGGGCGCGGGCCACCACCTCCTTGCCGGTGCCGCTTTCGCCGGTGATCAGGACGGTGGAGTCGACCCGCGCGAGGCGGGTGACCCGTTTCCATACCTCGCGCATCGCCGGGCTGACGGCGACAAACGGCGCCGTCTCGGGGGTCGTCTCGGTGGGCTGCGCAGTGCTCCGGCCGCGCAGGGCGGCGCGAACCCGCCCGACGAGCTTCATCCCATCGTACGGCTTTTCCAGGAAGTCGAAGGCGCCGTAACGGATTGCCTGGACCGCGCTGGAGATGTCGCCATGGGCGGTGAGGATGATGACCGGCACCGCGGGCCATTGCCGGTGGACCGCCTCCAGGAGGTCGAGGCCGCTCACCTCGGCCATCCGCAGGTCGCTCACCACCGCGTCGGGCGGTGGGGTCGTGACGAGGATGTCGAGCGCCTCTTCGCCGCTGCTGGCGGTAACCACCGTGTACCCCTCGCTGGCGAGGCGCATGGCGAGGACCTCGAGGATGGCCGGATCATCATCGACGAGGAGAATCTTGGGGTTGGTGCCTGGGTTACTCACCTTTGCCCTCCGCCGGGAGAGGTGCGAGGTCGATTGCCTTCAGCCGTTCCATCTCATGTTCCAGGGTGCGGACCTTGTGGGTCAGGCGCGTCTGTGCCGCCTTTGCCCTGGCGGCGGCCCGGGTGGCGCTTTGTTGGGCCTCGTGCTCGCTCTCCCAGGAGGTGAGGAGGCCGAGGAGGGTTCGCGCCACCGCCCCGGCGCCGCCTCCCTGCGGCTCCAGCTCGCTGGCGCGGGTCAGCCAGGTGCGGGCCTCCGACGACGGGGTGGTCACCGCCGGCGGCAGGTAGACGAGGGCGCCGTGCAGCCAGGCGGCGGCGCGCAGGTGGCGGTCGGCGGCCGGGTCCTCGCGCAGGCGGCGTGCCTCTTCGGGGTCCTGGGTCTGGAGCCCGTACGCCGACGGCGACGGCGCCGTGCGCAGCCACGGCCACGGTGCACAGGCGACCGCGGTGGCGAGGATGAGGGCGGTGCAGACCGGTCTAAGCATGTGCCACCCCCTGGGTCGCGGCCGGGATACGGGCGACGAAGCGCGAGCCGTGGTCCGGGGTGGAGGTCACCCGCAGCTCGCCGTCGTGGTCCTCGACGATGAACCGGGCGATCGCCAGACCGAGGCCGGTCCCCGGCAGGGAGGCGTCGGCGGGGCCACGTTCGAACCGCTCGAAGATCCGTCCCAGCTCCGCCTCGGGGATGCCGATTCCGGTGTCACACACGGCGACATCGATCCACGGCGTCTCCCCGTCGTCGTGGCGCTCCACCTCGAACCAGACCCGTCCCCCGGGGCGGTTGAACTTGACGGCGTTGGCGATGAGGTTGGTGAAGACTTGGCACAGCCGCTCCTCGTCACCGCGGACGGCGGCGTCGGGGAAGTCCGGCGGCACAATCTCGATCCCCTGGCGGGCGGCCAGCAGGTCGGTCCCCTGAAAGGAGCGGTGGAGGAGATCATCAACGGCCACGGTGCGAAAATGGTACCCCATCTGCCCCGCTCTGATCCTGGAGAGGTCGAGGATCTGGGCGGTGCGGCGCTGCATCCGGTCGAGCTCGTGGCGGCTGATTTCCAGCAGCTTACGTTGTCCGTCGCTGGTCGGGCCGGCGGCGCCTTCGAGCATCAGGGCGTTGGCCTCACGCAGGGAGGTGAGCGGGGTCTTGAGCTCGTGCGAGCAGTTGGCGAGGAACTCCTCCTTGAGGGCGTCGAGCTCGGCGAGCCGGCGTGCCATCTGGTTTGCCGAGCGCGCGAGGTCGCCGATCTCGTCGTCACGCTCCACCCCGACCTGGTAGGTAAGCTCCCCCTGGGCCCAGCGGCGGGTAGCGGTGCGGATCTCGTGCAGCGGCCCGGTGACGTGGCGTGCCGTCCAGTAGGCGAGGAGGCCACCCACCCCCATTGCGACCACCCAGCCCATGAGGCCCATGCGGAAGGCGTGCCGCACTGCCCGATCGCTCTTCCGGAGCCGCGTCTCCATCCGCTCCTGGAGGCCGTCACGCACGGCATTGAGGATGTCGGAGACGACGTTGAAGGTGGCGCCGAGCGCGTCGACGCGGGTGACTTTCAGGGTCGCGTGGTCACCCTGCCGTTCCCACAGGGCGCGATGGGCCTCTTCCGCCGTGGTCATCGCCTGACGCCACTCTCCCTCGGGGAGGTTGGAGGCGAGGACTCTCAGGGCCGCCTCGAGTTGTTGGCCCACCTCATCGGTACGCCTGATAAAGGCTGGGTCACCAGTGACCAAGCTCTTCTTGGCCAGACTCTCCTCGGCGCGGGCGAGCTGCAGACAGCGTCCGGTCTCCATGTGGAGCGGCAGGTCGTCGTGGAGGAGCTGGTCGACACCCCGACCGAGGGCGGCGAGGTAGCCGAGGACGTAGACGCCGAGGCAGGCGACCACCACCCCGAGGAGGAGGTAGCTGACCAGGAACTTCAGGTAGAGACGGCGGGAGAGGAAGGAGACGAGCGCCATGAGTGTGTCGTGCCATCATCGGGGTGACCCGGCAGGGGGTCAACGCGCGGCGCCGAACCACCGAAGCATCGTCTTATGTTTAGCAGCCCATTGCCGCCTCCCTTGCGCGTCACTAATGTCCGGCCCATGGATCGTCGCCACAGCGTGACCGGAACCCGCCCCGCGGTGCATCTCGCCGCGGCCATCCTCCTCTGCTGCCTCATCGCCCCGGCGTGTCACCACGACCAGGGTGGTGAGGCGGCGCTGCGCTACAAGCGCGCCACCCGGCTGCTTGACGAGGGCAAGGTGAAGGCGGCGGTGGTCGAGCTCAAGCAGGCCACCGCGGCACGGGACGACTGGGCGCCGGCGCACCGCAAGCTGGGCCACGCCTACCTCACCCTCGGGCGGTACGACAACGCCCGGCGTTCCCTCGCCCGCGCCGCCAGCCTCGCCCCGGAGGACCTGGAGATCCTCCTCGACCTCGCCGAGGCGGAGATCCACCTCGACCAGCTCGAGCGGGCGAAGGACCACCTCGAGCGGTACACCCAGGGGGTGGGCAAGACGCCACGGGTGGAACGGCTCCTCGGGGCGCTCGCCCAGCGACAGGGGGATCCGGCGGCGGCACGCACCCACCTGGAAGCGGCCCTGGCGGCGAACCCCGACTCCCCGAACACACGCATGGAGCTCGCCCGTCTGGCGGTGGGAGAGGACGATCTCGAGGAGGCGGCGCGCCAGCTCACCGAGGCGGTCAAGGGCCACCCCGATGATCTGGAGATCCAGTACGGCCTCGCCGAGGTGGCGATCCGCCAGGGGGATCTCGGGGGGGCAAACCAGATTCTCGACCGGATCGGAAAGATCGACGACCAGCAGGTCCTCAATCGCCTCCTCAAGGTGGAGAACCTCATGCGCCAGGGCCATGACGACGCAGCCCTCGCTGAGGCAACCGCCCTTGCCTCCGCCTACCCGGCCCTCGGCCGCGCCCACCTCCTGCGGGGTGTCCTGTTGCTCAAGGCGAACCGGCTCAACGACGCGGTGGAGGCGCTTACCCGCGCCACCTCTGCCGATGGCAAGGACGCCGCTGCCCGCTTCTACCTCGGCTCGGCCCTCCTCGCGGCGGGCAAGGGGGAGCAGGCACGGGCCCATCTCACCCGCGCCGTCGAGCTTCGTCCCGATTACCCGGTCGCCCAGGCGCTGCTCGCCGAGGCCCACCTCTCGGTGGGCGACACCGGTGCCGCCCGGCGCGTCGCCAAGGCCCTGATCGCGGACCACCCGGATCTTCCCATGGCGCGCCTGGTCGACGCCGATGCCGACGCGGTGGCCGGCCACCTCGACGCCGCGGCAACGAAGCTGCGCAAGCTGGTGGCGGATGCCCCCGAGTGGCGTGAGGGTCGCCTTCATCTCGCCCGGGTGGAGGCGAAGGCGAGCCATCTGAAGGCGGCGCGCACGGCGTACGCGGCGCTCGCTCAGGGTGATGCGCCGGTGCCGCTTTATCTCGAATACGGCCGGCTGCTGGCGAAGGCGTCGGATTGGACACCACTCTTGCAGGTAGCCGAGCAGGCCCTCGCCGCCCATCCGGGCAGCGCCGTTCTGCTGAATCTCAAGGGGGTCGCCCTCGCCGGTCTCGACCGCGGTGAGGAGGCGAAAGTTGTCTTCCGTGCGGCTCTGGCAGCAAAGCCGGGCCACGGTGCCACCGCCGCCAACCTCGCCAGGCTGTTGGTGAAGGAGGGGAGGGGAGATGAGGCCGTCGCCACCCTGCGCGCGGCGATTGCCGCCAACCCCCAGGCCGTGTCACCGAGACGGCTGCTCGCCGACCTCCTCCTCAAGGAGGGTAAGGCAGCGGAGGCGATCGGCCTCTACGAGGCGGCGGTCAAGAAGGCGGCGAGCCCCCGCGATCTCGCCCGCCTGACCCTGCTTTATCTGAAGGCGGGGCGAAAAGACGCGGCGGTGCGCACCGCCCGGCGGCTGGTTACCGACCACCCCAAGCAGCCCGCCGCCCACCTCCTCCTGGTCCAGGCCCTCGCCGCGACCGGCCACGCCGAGGATGCCCTGGCCGAGGCGCAGAGCCTGGTGGAGATGAAGCCCGCCTGGCCGCCCGCCCTCAATCAGGAGGCGGCACTCCTCGCCCAGGCTCGGCGGCTCGACGACGCGGTCGCGACCTGGAAGCGATCGCTTGTGGCGCAACCCGACCAGGTGGCGGTGGAGATCGATCTGGCGCGCGTCCTGTCTCGTGACCACAAGGGTGCGGAGGCCGTTGGCCACGCCCGCAAGGTGGTGGCGGCGCACCCCGACGATCCCGTGGCGTACCTCATCCTCGGGCGAAGCCTGGAGGTGGCGGGGGAGGCGAAGGAGGCGGAGCGCGCCTTCGTGCGGGCCCACGGCCTCGCCGCCGGAGCGCCGGCGGTCCTCACCGAGATCGCCGAGTACCGCCTGCGTCGCGGGGATTCTGCCGTCGCCGAGGCACTCTACCGGGAGGTCTTGAAGCGGGAGCCGCGCCACGCCGGGGCGCTCTTGCGCCTGGCGATGATTGCCGAGCACGAGGGGCGATACGACGAGGCGGCACGGCGCTACAAGCGCCTTCTAACGGTCCACCCCAAGGATGTCGTCGGCCTGAATAACCTTGCGTGGATCCTCGCCGACAAGCTCGGTCACGCTGATGAGGCGGTGGCTCGGGCGGCGGAGGCGAATCGACTGCAGCCGGACCAGTGGTGGCTCCTCGACACCTGGGCGTGGGCCCTGGGCAAGGCGGGCGATCCGGACCAGGCCCTGCGGCGTCTCTCCGTGGCGCTGGCCGAGCGCCCCGATAACCCGACCCTCCACTACCACCGTGCGGTCCTGCTTTCGGCGCGCGGGGACCGGGTGGGGGCGGTGGTGGAGGCAAAACGGGCGCTGGAGATTACCTCCGAGTTTCCCGAAGCGAAGCAGACCCGCACCCTCCTCGCCCGCTTGCAACGGTAGACCCCATCTCCGACTCTCGCCGCGACATCGACAGGGCGCCGGGGTGAACCGCCCTCCTCCCTGACCGCCAGACCCATCCGAGCCTTCCCGCCGATGAAGTACATTGCTGTCTGTCAGGACGACGTCCTCCACGGCTTCCTGATCGCCCAGGCGCACGGAGGCGAGCAGATCCGTTTCCTCGTCACCTCCGGCAAGGCGCAGGCGCGCATGGCGGAGGCGGGGCTCGACGTCCACAAGGTGAACCTCGCCGGGCGCACCTGGCTGGCGGCGGCGGCGGCGGAGGCGGGCGACGTCTTCATCCTCTATCTCCACGACGATCGTCAGGTGAAGCGGTTGGTAGAGACGGTCACCGAGCGGGAGCCCGAGTGCTCGGTCATCCCCATCCTCCACTCGCACCTCGCCTACGACCTCCCCGAGAGCCCCCGCGTTCGGCCCATTTACACCCACGACCTCTTTTCCGAGCACGGCACCCAGATCCTCCACCTGCAGACGACGCGCAACCGGGTGCAGGCGATCCGCGACCACTTTGCGGACAAGGAGCGGGTCCTCGTCCTGCTCCACGACGATCCCGATCCCGACGGCATCGCCGCCGGCCTGGCGTTGCGGGCACTGCTCGGGCGCACCACGCGCACCTGTCCGATGGCGAGCTACAAGCCGGTGACCCGTCCGGAAAACCTGGAGATGCTGGAGCGCCTCGCCATCGACATCCTGCCGATGGAGGAGGTCGACCTGGCGCGCTACCCGGCGATTGCCACCGTCGACGTCCAGCCCGCCTACTTCGGGGATCGCCACCTGAAGGTCGACCTGGTGGTCGACCACCACCCGGAGCTCAAGGGGTACCAGGCGAGCTTCCGCGAGATTCACACCTCGTACGGTTCGTCGTCGACGATGATGACCGAGTTTCTACGGGCCGCCAATGTGGAGATCACCCAGCGGCTCGCCACCGCGCTGTTTTACGCGGTGAAGACCGACACCCAGTTTCTCCAGGGGACCCACCACCACGCCGACCTCGACTCCTTCTTCTACCTCTATGCGCGCGCCAACCGACGGGCGATCAGCCAGATGGAGCGTGCCCAGCTCCCGGCCGCCGATCTCGACCGGATCGGCCGGGCGCTGCTCGCCCGCCACCAGATGAAAGACACCCTCTTCGTCCACCTCGGGCCGGTGCAGCGGGACGACGTGATCACCCAGTTCGCCGATATCTGTCTCCGTTTCGAGGGGGTGGCGTGGGTCTTCTGCTCGGGCGTCCTCGACAAGAATTTGGTGGTGGCGATCCGCAACGTCGGCTATCTCAAGAATGCCGGTGAGGTGGCCGCAAAGGCATTCGGCGACGTGGGTAATGCGGGCGGTCGCCGTACCATGGCGAAGGCGATCATTCCGTTCGCCGCCCTCCGTCCGCTCCTCGGCTCCTGCGGGGAGTCGAAGCTCCGTGGCTTCATCGAGGAGCGTGTTTTGGCCCACCAAAAGGCACTTCTCTCTACCTCCTGAATGTCCCGCCGCCGCCTACCCCTGTTTTGGCTGGTCGCCCTCCTCCTGGCGGCACCGGCGGCGGCACTTCCACCCCCGCCGCCCGGCCTCGGTCCGGCGGTGAGCGCGGTGCGCGAGGAGCGGTTCCAGGATGCGGTCGACGTCCTCGCCGCCCTCGATCCGACCACCCTCCCGGAGGCAAGCCGCCCCGCCCGCGACCTCCTCCTCGGCTACTGCCTCGGTGAGGCGGGGGAGGGGGACGCCGCGTATGGTCGCCTGGAGGCGGCCGCGACTGCCTTCCCGTCGATTGGGGACATCCTTCACTACCGTGCCGCCCTCGCCGCCCTCGACGCGGGCGAGCCGCAGCGGGCACGGCAGAGCCTCGACCGCCTCCTCGCCCGGCCCACGTCGCGCCTGGTACCGGCGGCATTGCGTCTTGGTGCGCGTGTGGCCGAGGAGGCGGGAGATCGCGCCACCGCCCTCGTCGCCCTCGACCGCTACCTGGCCACCGACGCGGGGAAGCAGGATGTCGAAGCGCTGTTCGACAAGGCACGCTTGCAGGAGGCGCAGGGGGCGTATCGCGAGGCCCAGGTCACCTACCAGCGGGTGTGGGAGAACCACCCGAGCGACGATCTCGCCGACGAGGCGGTACGCGCCCAGCGCCGCATGGCGCGCCACGCCCCCATTCCCCGTGCCGGCGGTGCGGCGCTCTATGCCCGCGCCCGGCGCGCCGCCCGCGGCTACCACCACGAGGAGGTGATTCGCTCCGTCCACCTCCTCGCCCGCCGCGCCCCCGATTTTCCAAAGATGGATCGTGCCGAGCTCCTCCTCGGCCGTGCCGAGTTTCACCTGCGCCGGTACGCCCGTGCCGCCGCCACCTTCCGCCGGGCGGCGGCACGCTTCCCCAATTCGTCTCTGGTCCCCGAGTATCGCTTCCGCGAGGCCGAGGCGCGGCTGCGGGTGCGGGAGGTGAGTCGCGCTACTCGTCTCACCGAGACCCTCGTTCACCGCTATCCGAAGAGCCGCTACACCGGCCGTGCGCTCTACATGATCGGTAAGCACCACCACCTGCGCGGCCGGCCGGAGGCGGCACGCCGATGGCTCGCCCGTCTCGTTCAGCTCCAGCCCAGGGGGGCGAGCACCGACGCCGCCTGCTGGCGTCTTGGCTGGATCGCCTACCAGGAGGAGGAGTGGGAGACGGCGCGCCGTTGGTTCACCACCCTGGTGGAGCGCTTCGGCCATACCTCCCACCGGCGGGTGGAGGCCCTCTATTGGGCCGGCCGGTGCGCCGAGCGTCTCGGGGATCGGGCGGGCGCCATCGACCTCTACCGGCGCACCGTGGCGCCGAACCGGTGGGACTACTTCGCGCAGGCGGCGATGGCGCGCCTCGCGGGGCTCGGAACGACCTCGGAGACCGCCTTTCGTCTCGTCGCCCGCAACACCCCCCTGGCCGAACCGCTCCCCACCCGGGAGCTGGCCCGGGCTCGCCTCCTCGTCTCCCTCGGCCTCGACAAGCTTGCCCGCGACGAGCTCGCCGACCTCCTGCGCCACGGCACTCTCAAACGCGCCGAGCGCCTGCCGTACATCGTGTTGTTGAGCGAGCTCGGTGACCACCAGGTCTCCCTCAGGGCGCTGCACCGCAACTATGGTGGTGCCCTCATCCGCGGTGAGCAGGACCTGCCCCTCGCCTTCTGGCGAGCCGCCTACCCCCTGCCCAGGCGCCGCCTGCTGGAGACGGAGGCAAAGCAGTACCACATTGATCCCTACCTTCTTGCCGCCCTCATCACCCAGGAGAGCGGCCACGACCCGAAGGCGTACTCGCCCGCCGGTGCCCACGGCCTGATGCAGCTCCTCTGGTCTACCGCCCGGCGGATGGCGCGGGAGGTCCACTTTCCCCTCCGGGAGCGCAAGGAGCTCTTCGACCCGGCGGTCAACCTCCGCCTCGGCTCACGTTACCTCGCCGACCTCCTCGAACGGTTCGACGGCGACACCGCCGCGGCACTCGCCGCCTACAACGCCGGCGAGCGCCGAGTGGAGAGTTGGCGAGACCAGGGTCCGCGGGAGACCCCCGAGTTCATCGCCACCGTCCCCTTCCGCGAGACCCAGCGGTACGTTGAACAGGTCCTCAGCCACCACCGCGCCTATCAGGCGATCTACGGAGGGGGTGAGGCCAGCCGCGACTCCGGCGGGCCCGGTTAGGGGTGACCGCGGCCGGCGCTCGCTCCATCCGGGTCTGTCGGGCTTCGACCCCAGATCAATCTCCTCCGCGCAGCGGAGTCCAATTGGCTCCCTCCCCCTTCGGGCTGATCGTTACCCATAACCCCTCTGGCTGGAGACCGC
>CAZRGD010000039.1:0-12710 GCA_964599505.1 uncultured Nitrospirota bacterium
GCCCTGTCTGCCGCCGGCCTGCGGTGTGGGAGGCGAACCCGGACCGTCCCTTTTGTAGCGAGCGGTGTCGTCTCATCGACCTCGGTCGGTGGGTCGACGGGAGCTACGCCATCCCCGGTCCGGCTGCCGATCCCCTTGAGGTGGAGGCGGAGCGGCAGGTGCAATCGGCGGAGGGGGAGGGGGGATGAACCCGCATTTCTCACACCCTTTCGTCGCGAGGCGGTACGAGGGTGCGGAGATGCAAGGCGCGCGCCGGTTTGGGCGCGCAGGCGTACTTGCCGTACGTCGAGCACACAAACCAAGCGCAACGCGGCAGATTCGCGGCCTCGTGCCGTCGCAGCCGGAAGGGTGTGAGAAATGCGGGTAAGGCTCGCGGTAGTGGTCCCCACCTACAACCGGCCCCACTTCCTCCGCCGCTGCCTGGATGGGTATCTCCACCAGAGCGTGTTCCCGGACGAGGTGGTGGTGGCGGACGACGGCTCCGGGGAGGAGACCGCCGCCCTGGTGGCGGAGATCGCCGCCGCCGCTCCCTTCCCGGTCCGCCACGTGTGGCACGAGGACCGCGGCTTCCGCGCCGCGGCGGTCCGCAACCGCGGGGTGGCGGCAACCACCGCCGACTACCTCCTTTTTACCGACGACGACTGTGTCCCCGCTCCCCGCCTCGTCGCCGACCACCGCGCCGCAGCGGAGCGCGGCTGTTTCGTCCAGGGCCACCGGGTCCTGGTGGGGCCGGAGGCCACCGCGACCTTTGGCTACCGCGATCTCACCGGCGTGCGCCTCCTCGCCCTCGTCGCGCGCGGCGAGCTCGGCAACGCCAAGCACTGTGTCCGTCTGCCGTGGCCGGTGGTGCGTCGGTCTCGGTCGCTCGTCGGGATCCGGTCGTGCAACCTGTCGCTGTGGCGTGACGATCTGCTGGCGGTGAACGGCTTCAACGAGGCATTCGAGGGATGGGGCAAGGAGGACAGCGAGCTGGTGGTGCGCCTCTTTCACTATGGCATCGCGCGCAAAGATGTACGCTTCCAGGCGGCGGTCTTTCACCTCCACCACCCGGAGTTCGATCGGGGGCGGCTGGAGCGCAACATCCGCATGCTGGAGGAGGCGCAGGCATCGGGGGTGGCGCGGTGCGAACGGGGGGTGGACCAGTACCTGCGGGGCGGGGCTGTTGGCCGGCCGGATTGAGGGTCACCACAGAGTCGCAGAGGATGCAGAGGAACGTTGGGGGCCTCGAAATCGGGATCGGGATCGCTATCGGGATCGACAAGTCATGACTCTGCTCAGCCGTCTCGGTGGCAGAGGCGACCAGGCTCACGAGGAGCACGCGGTCGATGGCGACGGTACAGACGATTTCGATCCCGGTCCCGATCCCGATCCCGATCCCGATTTCGATGAAGAAACACGGGAGCCCAGGCCAAGTGTTTCAGGCGACGATTGCCAGTGCGCCTGGACGCAGGGCGATAGCCGACGCCTAATCTCCTCCCCCTCTCTCTGCGCCTCTGCGTCTCTGCGCGAGGCTATCGGCCGACGACCATGGGGAAACCGCCCGGCTTGCGTCTCCGCCGCGGGTGGTTCCACAGTCCCCCATGGATCGCGCGCTCCCCTCCAGCCGCCGCCTGCGCCTCGGGGTGGCGGTGCGCCGGTTCCATCCGTACGGCGGCGGCGAACGGTTCCTCGGCCGGCTGCTTGAGGCCCTGCCGGAGGAGCGGTTCGAGCTCCACCTCTTTACCACCGGCAGTCCGCCAACCGGGCCGTGGGTCCACCACCGGGTTCCCGCCCTCGGCTGGTTGCCGTGGGGGCGCTTCTGGGGCTTCGGTTGGGCGGCGGCGCGGGCGGTGGCGCGAGACCCGGTCGACCTCCTCTATGCCCACGATGCGATCCTCGGCCCGGTGGATATCTTCCGCGCCGGCGGCGGCTGCCACCCCGCCTACCGTGCGGCAATGGCCCCCGCCGACTCTCCCGCGCGGCGGCTCTGGGAGGCGATCCGGCCGCGCCACGGGATGATGACGGCGGTGGAGCGGCGCTGCTTTCTGACCGCCCGCCAGGTGGTGGTGAACAGTGAGCGGGTGAAGCGGGAGGTGTGCAGCTTCTACGGCGTCGTCCCCGAACGGGTGGCGGTGGTCTACAACGGCATCGACCTCGCCCGCTTCGATCCGGCCGGTGGCGCGGTGGCGCGGGCGGCGGTGGCCACCCGCTTTCCCGAGGTGGCGGACCGGGTGCGGCTGCTCTACGTGGGCTCCGGCTTCCGCCGCAAGGGGGTCGACACCCTCCTGCGCGGCCTCGCCCGGGTGGCCCCGGCGGTGCGTGCGGACCTCCACCTCTTGGTGGTCGGCAAGGAGCCGCGTCTCGCCCGTTATCGCCGCCTCGCCGCCCGCCTCGGGATCGGCGATCGGGTTACCTTCACCGGGCCGCTAAAGGAGGTGGACGAGCTGCTCCTCGGCTGCGACGGCTTCTGCTTTCCGACCCGCTACGAGCCCTTCTCCAACGCCTGCCTGGAGGCCCTCGCCGCGGGGCTGCCGGTGATCACCACCGCCGCCAACGGCGTGGCGGAGCGGCTCACCGACGGCGGCGGTGTGGTGGTGGACGATGCAGAGGATGTGGACGGCTTCGCCGCGGCGATCACCCGGATGGCGGATCGCGAATGGCGTGGGCGCCACGGGGCGCGGGCGCGGGAGATCGCCGCCGGCCACACCCTGGAGGGATACGTGGCGAGGTGGGAATCGCTCCTGGAGGGGCTGGTGGAGGGGGAACGGTGAGGCGTCTGCGCATCTGCCTCTACACCTCCACCTACTACCCGACGGTGGGCGGCCAGGAGGAGGTGGTCGACCGCCACGCCCGATTTCTCACCGAGCGCGGCCACCGGGTGGTGGTCCTTGCCCCCTTCGTGCGCCATCGCGACAACCGGCTGGAGCGGCCGTTTCCGGTGGTCCGCTTTGCCAAGCCCACCTCGCAACGGTACGGGGTCAGCCAGGTGGCGCTCTACCTCGCGTGGGTTCGGATGCGCTGGGGGATGGACCTCCTGCACGTCCACGGCCTCTACCCGGCCGGTTTCGTGGCCAGCCGGTTCGTCCGCCTCTGGCCGGTGCCCCTGGTCCTCACCGCCCACGGTGGCGACATCGAACCGGCCGAGACGGTGCGCACCCACCCGCTGCTTGCCCGGCGGCTGGCACGCACTCTGGCGCGGGCCGATGCGGTCACCGCCATTTCGACCGCCATCCACCACGAGTACCGCGACCTCGGGGTGGCAGAGAGGCGAGTATTCGACGTCCCCAACGGCGTCGAGGTGGCCGCCTTTCGTGACCCGCCGCCCTCGCCCCACCCGCGCCCCTACTGCCTCGCCATGGGGATCTTCTTCCGCAAGAAGGGGCTCGACGTGCTCATCGAGGCGTGGCACCGCCTCGACCCTGTCCTACGGCACGGGTTTGACCTGGTGATCGCCGGCGCGGGGCAGGGGGAGGCGGCGCTCAAGCGTCAGGTGGCGGAGGCTGGGCTGGTGGGGAGCATCCATCTTCCCGGTCTGGTCCGCGGCGCGGAGAAGCTCGCGTGGCTCGCCCACGCCGAGGTGGTGGCGGTGCCGTCGCGGCGCGAGCCGTTCGGTCTGGTGGTGGCCGAGGCAATGGCGGCCGGTCGGCCGGTGGTGGCGAGCCGGGTGGGGGGAATCTGCGACATGGTCCGCGACGGGGTCGAGGGGCTGCTGGTGGCGCCGGAGGCGCCGGACGCTCTGGCGGCGGCCCTGACGCGGCTGCTCGGTGACGACCCCCTGCGCGCTCGCCTCGCGGCGGCAGCGGCGCGGCGTGCGGAGGCGTACGATTGGCAGCGGGTCCTGCCGGGGTACGAGGCGGTCTATGAACGGCTGGTGGAGGGCGGGTGAGATGGCGCGACTGTCGATCTGCATGATCACCTACAACAACGAGCGGATCGTCGAGCGGGCCCTGGAGGCGGCCCGCTTTGCCGACGAGATCTGCATCCTCGACTCCTACTCCACCGACACCACGGTGGAGATCGCGAAGCGGTACGCCGACCGCTTCGCCCAGCAGCCCTTTGCCGGCTTTCAGCAGCAGTACAACGACTGCGTCGCCATGGCCACCGGCGACTGGGTGATGTTTCTCGACGCGGACGAGGTGGTCGACGACGAGCTGCGTGGCGCCATCGAGGTCCTGGTGGCACGCGACGGTGATGCGGGCGTCGCCGCCTACCGGGTGAACCGGCGGGTGCGCTACATGGGGCGGTGGATCCGCCACGGTCCGTGGGCGAAAGACTCGGAGCTGCGGGTGGCCCGGCGCGGCGACGCCCACTTCACCCCCGGCCTCCACTCCACCCTCGGCGGCGGCAGCGGCGGTGAGCAGAGCCTCCCCGGCCTCATCCTTCACTACAGCTTCCCCGAGGGCGACTCCCTCACCCACCAGCAGGAGAAGGCGAACCTCTACTCCACGATCGCCGCCAAGGAGGCGTTTGAGGCCGGCCGGCGGCCGTCGCTCCGGCGGATGGTGGGCAACGCACTCTTCCGTTTCATCCGCGGCTACCTCTTGCAACGCGGCTTTCTCGACGGGGTCCCCGGCTTCATGATTGCCTGCTCGACCGCCTGGTATGTCTGCCTCCGGGAGGCGAAGCTGTGGGAGATGTGGCGGGGGAGGTAGTTTTCAGCGTACGGCATCGCGGCCACGGTTCGGCCCCTCGGTAGGAGCCGGCTCCCGCGGGCGATCAGGCCCCATCTTGAGATCGGGGGGCCTGCCGCGGCCGTGGGCCGCGGATCGCGAGCGGGAGCTCGCTCCTACCGGTGTGGCCGAGCGTCCGGCGTTGTGAAGGGCTGAAAGCTCTCTCCTCCATCACGGATGGAGGTTGAAGGTGGTGGCGAGGAAGTCGCGCCACCGTTCGGCGATCACCGGGTAGGTGTACCTCGCGGCGACGGGGAGATGAGCACCGGCTTGTGCGCCTCCTCACCCAGGGAGGCGAGGTAGCGGTTGCCGGCGAAGACACCGTCGGTGCGGCGCAGGGTGCGCTCGAAGCGGCGGGCGTGGGTGGCGGAGCGGTGGCTGCCGGCGCGAGCCTCCTGGCGGAAGGGGATGGCGTCGTCGAAGTCGAAGATCAGGGGGCGGCCGAGGCGGCCCCAGAGGAGGAGGTCGGTGGCCGTGAGGAGCTTTTTCTGGAGAATTACGGCATCGTAGCGGTGCAGGCGGCGGCGCAGGGTGAGGTGGTCGGTGAGGGAGTGGGGGTAGAGGAGGTAGTCACTCTCGATCCCGAGCCGCTGGAGCCATGGCACCATCTGCACCATCCGGATCCGCGAGGAGGGGAGCCGGGGGTCGGCACAGACCATTAGCAGGTGGAGGCTCATGCCCTTCGGGGGCGTGCGTCACCGCGACCCGCGGGATTCGCACCGGGTGACGATTTTGTCATGGAAAAGAGCGACATACACGGCACGGCGTTCGCCCTTGTCTTGGCTCAGCCGCCCTGGTGGAGTAGGGGCCAAGGTGAGCCAGCCGCGTGGCCCCCAGTGGCACGCAGCCCCACATCGTCTCCCTCCCGAAGCACGGTGGCCGGGGCGCCAGCCTTACTTACATCGAGGGGGTGAATCAGATCCCCTTTCCCATCGCCCGCATCTTTGTGTTGAGCGAGGTGAAGAAGCAGACGATCCGCGGCGAGCACGCCTACCGCGACCTGGAGCAGTTCATCATCGCCATCAACGGCGCCTTCGACGCGGTGGCCTTCGAGTGATGATCGATTTTGCCGGTTCCTCGCGCAGGTGACCCTGGGTTTAGATGAGATAGGCGGTGGTGTCATTGCGTTCCGGCGCGATACGATATCCGTGGCCAATGAGAAATTTCAGGTAGGCGTCTCGATCGTTGGGGCTAAGGTGCTGGTGCTCGTAATGAATGATTGTGGGCTTCATCTTTTCAAACTCGACTATCTTGATGACCTCGAAATCGAACCCCTCGGTGTCGATCTGCAAGAGGTCGATCTTGGTGATATGAAGCTGGTCGATCAGGGTTGAGAAGGGGATACAGGCAACCTCTTCTTCTAAGATGTAGTCCTCGATATTTTCGGTCCACCGTTTCCTCTTGAGTAGTATCTCTTTGTCGAAAGAAGCCCACCCAGAGCTCCCCTCTGGGAGCTCCTTTTTCTGGTCGTCGATTGTGTAGAGGGTTTTGGTGCACGCCTGGGGAGAGATCGCCACGTTCTTGAAAACGAGATTCTCATAGCCCAGGTAGTTCTGTTGCAGGCGTTCAAATACAGCCCGTTGGGGCTCAATCAGGACCCCCCTCCAGCACAGCCGGACCGCCATCTCCCGGATGGGGTCATCGGCTATTCCGTCGTTGGCTCCCACCTGGACGAAGAAGAAGTCCTTTGTCCGAGTGTGGTGGTGTGCGGCAATGTAGTTGAAGTCAATCTCTAGGCAGCTATCAGGATGTTCGTTCAGTGCTCTAGATCGATGAACGAGCTGGTAGTCATACTTGCCGAGTATTGAATTAAGTGATGTTCTGAGCGACATGTTGGTCCTTCCTAGTGGTAAGGTGGCGGTTAAATACTTTCAATCGGTACTCTTTACTCTATCTTCTCAAGTCGTCTTCGACCACCCGTGAGCACTGGAAGTTGCGTACGGGGAAATGGTGTCCATTCCCGCCGATGCTGCGGCGTCCCTTGGTCGTCATTGTTCACATTTGCGATGGGCGGACTAACATTGGTGCCGGAGAATGAAGCGGGGTCACGTGGGGTGACCGCATTGGATCCTCGTCGCTCCGGCGAGGTGCGGGCGGGTGGACGAGGCACACCGCTCATTGCTCGTCTGCCGTCCCACGCCTCGCCAAGGTGCGTCAGCGGCAAATCGGGGAGGATGTTGGCGAGGGGCGGTAAGCTGGGCTGGTCGTCGACCTTGCCATGGAGTGCCACTGCTGGTGGACTGTGGCGGCTAGGAGGCCCCTATGGCTGTGCCCGATCGTGGACCCGAGTGGTCCCACCCCCACATCATCCACCTGCCGAAGTTCACCGATGGCCGCGGTAGCCTCACGTTTGTCGAGGGGGGGAACCACGTCCCCTTCGCCATTGAGCGGATCTACTACCTCTACGAGGTGGTGAAGGAGACGGTGCGTGGAGAGCACGCCCACCGCGACCTGGAGCAGGTGATCATCGCCATCAGCGGCGCCTTCGACGTGGTGGTAGACAACGGCTCGCGTCGATCGACCTTCACCCTCAACGCCAGCGACGAGGGGCTCTACATGCCGCCGCTCCACTGGCGTACCCTGAACAACTTCAGCGGCGGCGCGGTGTGCATGGTCCTCGCCTCCCTGCGCTACGACCCTGACGACTACCTCACAACCTACGATGAGTTCCTCGCCGAGGTGCGGCAGCGAGAGGAGGGCAGAGATGGGTGATGCGGTCCCCTTCATGGAGCTGAGGTGCGAGGTGGCGGTGATCCGGCCGGAGGTCGACGCCGCCATTGCCCGCGTCCTCGACTTGGGCTGGTTTATGCCCGGCGAGGAGCTTACCCGCTTCGAGTCCGCCTTCGCCGACACCCTCGGCGTCGTCCACGCGGTGGGGGTGGGCAACGGCAGCGACCCGGTGGGCCGGGCGCCGGTGGAGATCGTCGGCGGATGAGCGGCGGCGCCCCGGCGGTGGGCGAGGAGGGGACGACGGGGCTCGGTGACTTCCGCCGCGTCTTGGGCTACCTGCGGCCGTACATCCCGCGGATGGTGGTCGCCGGCCTCTGTATGCTGGGCGTCGCCGCCTTCACCGGCGCCTTCGCCCTGCTGATCAAGAACGTCTTGGACGACGTCTTCATCCACGGCGATCGCTTCATGCTCAAGGTGATCCCGGGGGCGATCCTCGCCACCTTCTTCCTCAAGGGGCTCTTCTACTACGGCCAGCAGTACCTCATGGGGTACATCGGCCAGGGGGTGATCCGCGACATCCGCGGTGAGGTCTACGACCATTTGCAGAAAATGGACCTGCGCTTCTACGAGACTCACCCCACCGGCAACCTCGTCTCCCGCACCCTCAACGACGTGACCGTCTTGAAGGAGACGATCGACACCTCCTTCACATCGCTGCTCTCCGACTCGATCACCCTCATCACCCTCCTCGGGGTGGTGGTCTACCGTGACTGGCGCCTCGCCCTCATTGCTTTCGGAGTGGCACCCCTGGCGCTCTGGCCGATCCGCCTCTTTGGCAGGCGAATGAAGCGGATTTCGCGCCTCTCCCAGGAGGCAGTGGCCGACCTCACCGACTTCCTCACCGAGTCCCTGGCCGGCCACCGGGTGATCCAGGCCTTCACCGCCGAGGGGCGTGCGCGCGAGCGGTTCGCCGGCCACAACCAGCTCTACTTTCGCAAGCTGATGAAGAAGACTCAGGCGCGCGCCTTCACCTCACCGACGGTGGAGATGATCGTCGCGGTGGGGGCGGTGGCGGCGGTCTACTATGGTGGCAGCCGGGTGATCGCCGGCGAGCTTACCCCCGGGACCTTCTTCTCCTTCCTCACCGCGCTGATCATGTCGTACCAGCCGATCCGCAAGCTCGGCAACCTCCACGTGGGGATCCAGGAGGGGCTGGCGGCGGCGGCGCGTATCTTCTCCCTCCTGGACGAGGAGCCGGGGATTCGCGATCGGCCCGGTGCGATGGAGCTCGCCCCGTTCTCCCGCGAGGTCCGCTTTGAGCGTGTCTCCTTCCGCTACGAGGAGGCATGGATTCTGCGCGACGTGGAGCTCACCGCCCGGACCGGCGAGACCATCGCCTTCGTCGGCCCCTCGGGCGCCGGTAAGACCACCCTCGTCCACCTGATTCCGCGCTTCTACGAGGTGGAGAGCGGCGCGATCACGATCGACGGGGTGGATATCCGCGACGTCACCCTCCACTCCCTGCGCGGTCAGATCGCCCTGGTGGGACAGGACACCTTCCTGTTCAACACTACCGTGCGCGACAACATCGCCTACGGCCGGCCTGAGGCGAGCGAGGCAGATGTCATCGCCGCGGCGCGGGCGGCAAATGCCCATACCTTCATTACGGCGTTGCCTGCGGGATACGACACGGTGGTCGGGGAACAGGGGGTGCGCCTCTCCGGCGGCCAGAAACAGCGCCTCTCCATCGCCCGCGCGATCCTCAAGGACGCCCCGATCCTGATTCTCGACGAGGCGACATCATCGTTGGACACGGAGAGTGAGGCCCTCGTTCAGGAGGCCCTCACTCACCTGATGGAGGGGCGCACCACCTTCGTCATCGCCCACCGCCTCTCCACCGTCCAGTCCGCCGACCGGATCTACGTCCTGGAGGCCGGGCGGATCGTGGAGGAGGGGAGCCATGCGGAGCTCCTCGCCCAGGAGGGGTTGTATCGTCGTCTCTACCAGATCCAGTTCGGCGAGTGACGGCGGCGCCATGCACGCCATCTTCGGCTCACGCGCCCAGCCGGGGATCCTCATCGTACAACGAGTACGCCTCCGGTCCCCGGCTGGGCGCGCGAGCCAAATCTGACGCACCTGGCACCGCCTACAGATGGGAGTGGGGTGGTGTCTGGAGACGGGGCCTCGGCGGCGGGGCAGGCACGCCATCTTCGGCTTGCGTGGGCGGGCGGTTCCCCGCCGTGGTAGGAGCCGGCTCCCGCCGGCGATCAGGCCCTTCGGGCCTGCCGCGCCTGCGGCGCGGATCGCGAGCAGGAGCTCGCTCCTACCCCGGGCCGGCGGGGTGTTGCCCGCCCCCCCCTCGCTCTTTCCGTTCCCCGGCGGCGCCCCGCGCCGCCTCTGCCGTCTGCGTCGCAGACGGCACCTTAGTAGCGTGCGTTGAGCCCCACGGCCCAGCCGGTGTTGTCGCCGAACTGGCCCTCCACCGACAGACTGAGGTAGTCACCCCACGGGATGTCGACGCCGGCGAAGCCGCTAGTGGGAGAATCTACCTCCAGGTTGATGGTGTTCGGCCCCTTCAGCTTGGCGTCGGTGATGTCGTAGACAACCCCGATGTACGGGGTGACGTAGGGGAGGACGGCGGGGAAACTGGCGCCGGCGAAGATCTGGTAGTTGGCCCAGTCCACCGTGCGCTCGCTGTTCTCCGTCCGGTCATTCACCGAGAACCAGAGGGCCTGGCCGCCGATCGCCGCCTCCACGTGCTTGCCCTGCCACACGGTGATGCGGGCACCACCACCGTAGGCGAAGTCGGAGGCACTGATCTCGCCGTTCTCGCCACAGATGTCCTGGGCGTCGCCGGAGCACAGCTTGAGGTGGGCCTGGCCGAGGAGGACGTAGAGGTCGAGGCGCGGGTGGACGCCGATGACCCCCTTGAAGAGGGTGGTGTCGACCGTGGAGGACTCGGGGTTCTGGCGTCCCGAGTCGAGGTCGCGGTCGATGGAGGCGTACTCGACGGTGCCCTGGAGGACGAAGTCGTAGTGGGAGAAGACCGGGTTGCCGATCCCCTGGGCGGAGGCGGTGGCGGGGAGGAGGAGGGCGGCGAAGAGGGCGAAGGTTGCGCGCATGGGCGGGCTCCGGATGAGGGCGCGGCAGTCTCGCCCACCGCTTCGCCGGGTGCAAACCCGCCGTCCGGGTGCCGTTGACCCGCTTCGTGTCCCTCTGGTAGCGTCATCAATCACGGGGTGTGGAAAAATATGCTTAAAATACAAGGGGTTATGACGATGCGATCGGCATGGTGGGTGGTCGTTCTGGTGGCTGCGGTGGCCCTCCTCTCTCCCATGGCTGCGGCCGCCCAGTCGATCCGCGACCTCGATGCCGGGAACTTCCGCGCCCACCTACCGGTGGCCGGCGAGTTCGATGCCACCAAGGGGATCCCCGACTTCGTCGTGCGTGGCGATCGCCTTTATGTCCTCGGTTTCGGTCCGCCGTCGTCGGTGGATCCCACGGGGGCCTGGCGTGTCTTCATCTACGACGTGCGCGAGCGCAGCCGGCCGCGCCTCACGGCGACCGCTCCGATCGCCTCCGAGCCGGGTGCCGACTTCAAGCTGCGTACGGTGGAGGTGCGGGACAAGTATCTCTATACCGCCGGCGACAGCAACGACATCTTTGTCTTTGACATCTCCAAGCCGGAGCTTCCCGTCCGCTTCGTGCGTACCGACGCCCTGATCGATGCGGTGAAGGACAAGTTCGAGGTCAAGCTCTTCGGGTTCAAGTTCTCGAAGATCAAGAAAATCAAATATCGCAAGATCATCATCGAGGACGGCCGCATGTTTGTCCTCTTCGACTTTGCCGTCGATACCAAGACCTTCCTCCCCAATGCGACTACCAGCTCAGTGGCGGTGATCGACGACATCGATACCTTCCCCTTCCGGATCAAGGCGGCGTCGCAGACCGGAACGCAGACGCGCCAAGTCTTGCTCAACAACCTCGCGGACGCCGGCGACGACATCAAATCCTTCGACTATGAGTCCGGGCGTCTCTTTCTCGGTTTCGATGAGCAGCTCTCGGTCGTCGATGCGAGCGATCCGAAGAAGATCCGGGTCAAGGATTCCTGCGGCTCGATCCTCGGTTGCCTGCGCTCCCTCTTCACCGGTGGCGACAAAAACCCGTACCGCGACCTCATCGCCAACGGCGATCTCGTCTACATCGTCTTCGAGGATGGCCTCCTGGTGAAGCGGGTGGAGTCTCTGAGTAACGGCGAGCTCGACCAGCAGGAGATCCTGCAGATCGACCCGTCGCTCAACCTCACCAAGTCCAATGGCTTCGACTCGGTCTTTGTCGACGACGACAAGGTCTACCTCGGCGACCGGCAGGGGAGCGTCCTCGTCCTCGACAAGACCGACACCCCGACTCCCGGGGTGGTGGGGGCGATCGTCAACGCCTCGTCGGTGAGCGTGGCGAAGATGGACGAGGACTTCGGCGACATCTTTCTCTCCACCGACGACAACGGCCTCTTCATCCTCACCGCCTTTGGCTTTGACGGTGGCTCGGGGGGCTGTGAGGCGGCTCCCAGGGGCCACGCGGCGGCCGTCGCCTGGCCCATGCTCCTACCCCTGGCGCTCCTGCCGATTCTGCGCCGGTGGAGCTCCGGGGCGCGGTGAGAGCGGCGGGACGGCTCCTGCGCCGCCCGCAGCTCCGTATCGCCCTCTCCCTCCTGCTCCTCGTCCTCCTCGCCCGGCGGGTGGAGTGGCGGCCGGCTGGCGCGCTGCTGGCGCGCATCCGTCCCTCGGCCGCGGCGGAGGCGCTCTTCCTTTTCGTCGCCGCTCAGGGGCTCAGTGCCCTCAAATGGCGGTGGATCGCCGCGACCCTTGGCTGCGCCCGCTCGGTGGTCCACCACCTGCGCCTCTACTTCGCGGCGATGTTCCTCTCCCTCTTCCTCCCCTCCCTCGTCGGCGGCGACCTCTTTCGAGCGGCGCGGCTGGAGCCCGGCGGGTGGCGGCCGTCGCGGGGCGCGGTCATCTCGGTCTTTCTTGAGCGCGCTACCGGTCTGTGGGGGCTGCTCGTGATCGCTTCCGCCGGCCTCGCGGTGGTCGGCTACCCAGGGCTCGGCGCGGCGGCGGCGGTCGCTCTGCTCGGTGTGGCCGTCCTGGCGCAGCGGTGGAGGCGACTCGCCGCGGTGACCCCGGCGGTCCTCGCCGTCTCGGCGGCGGTGCAGCTCCTCTATGTCGTGGTCCACGTTCTCCTGGCCGCGGCCCTTGGCCTCGCTCCGGGGTGGAGTGCATGGCTGTGGATCGCCCCGCCGGTGGGGCTCATGGCCAGCGTGCCCGGCACCTCGGGGGGCCGTGCCCGGCACAGACGGCGGTCGCGCGCCCCGCTCCGGTGGCCGGGCTGCGG
>CAZRGD010000040.1:0-12305 GCA_964599505.1 uncultured Nitrospirota bacterium
GCGGTGAGACGATCGAGGCGCCCCTGCGCCTGCCGCGCCCGCGCCCGCTCCGCCTGGAGCTCGGGGAGGGTGGCCGCCTCGGCCGCGAGGGCGCGATGGGAGGCGACGACCTTCCCCCGCGCCACCTCCGCGGCATGGAGGTCGCGCCGCTCCCGCTGGCCGTGGCGCGGCCCGAGGGTGGCCCCGGCGCGCAGGGCTGCGAGGTCGTAGCCACCGGCCATCTCGACCCGGATCGCCTCGCCGATGGCGCGGTCGGCGGTGGCCGACGGGTCGAGGAGGTCACGCACCCCGAGGGTGTAGCCGCGCGCCAGGTGGGCGGCGGGCAGGGGCGGCACCGCGCCCTCCCAGATGACCCGCCGGTCACGGTAGGCGGCACGCAGGTGGTGGCCGTCGTCCTCCCACTCCGCCTCCACCTCGATCCCGCCGTCCGCCTGCTCCGGCCAGAGGGTCGCGGCGATGGCGCGGCGCAGGGACGACTTGCCCACGCCGTTGGGCCCCACCACCAGGTTGAGCCCCGGCGCGAGCCCCTCGACCCGGAACGGGGCGTCGATCCCCGGGAGCCGCCGACAGTGGATCGACGCCAGCCTCACCGTGGCCCCCGCTGGGCGAGGAGCTGCTCCAGGAGGCGGACGCCGACGCGGCGCAGGTAGGGCCGCGGGTCGGCGTCGTCCACCGGATCGAGCCCCGGCCACGGTCGCGCCGCCACCGCCTCCAACGCCGCGCGGGCGCGGGCCGGGAGGGGAGAAGCGCCTCCCTCCCCGCGCTCCAGGGCGAGGAGGTGGCGGGCCAGCAGCCCCGGCGGGTCGTCGCCGCGGGCGAGGGCGTCGAGGTCGACCGCCGGCAGGGCGTCGTCCACCACCCGCTCGACGAAGTAGACCGTGTCGTCGCGCACCAGGCTGATGCGGCCGACCGCCTCGCCGGTGGCCGCCGCGGCGACGGCGGCGTGGTCCGGGCTCCTCCCGGTGAGGCGGAGGCGACAGCCGACCACCCTGGGGACCGCTCGCGGGGTCGCCCCTGCGGAGAGGCGGTGGTGGATCCGCTCAAGCGCCGCAACCGCCGCCTCCCCCACCGCCTCCTCCAGCCCGTCGTCCCCGCCACGGACCGCCTCCACCGCTACCGCCTCTTCCTCCCAGCGCAACGGCGCGAACGGGAGGTGGGTCGCCGCGACCCTCCCCGCCTCCACCGTCACCCGCCACGGACCGTGGGGGCCGGCCTCGCCCGGGTCGAGCCCCACCAGAGAACCGAGATAGCCGATCGGACGCAGGCCGGTGAGTAGATCGGGACGATGGATGTGACCGAGGAGCCAGCCGTCCACCGCCGCCCCCTCCAGGGCGGCGCGCGCCACCGGGGCGTAGGCGGAGTGGCCGTCCACGTCGCAGTGGAGGAGGCCGACGCGTGCGACGCCATCGGTGCGGGTCGGCAGGCCGCCCTCCAGAGGGGAGGCAGCGACCCGCCGGCTGGGAAAGGACCAGCCGAGGAGCTCCACCCGGCCGTCGCGTCCGACCACCTCGACCGTCTCCCAATGCCCCCCCTCCCCGAGCAGGCGGAAGCCGTCGATCCTGCGCGCCAGGCGCGGCAGGGCCTCCACGTCGTGGTTGCCGGCGACCCCGAAGACCTGGATCCCCGCCTCCACCAGCCGCCGGACCCCCGCCTCCAGGTGGCCGTACGCCTCGAAGCGGTCTTCGGTGGTATCCACCACATCACCGGCGAGCAAGACCGCGTCCACCGCGAGGCGCACCGCCTCCTCCACCGTCGCCCGCCACGCCGCCGCCGGGGTCAGCTCGGTCACCGCCACCCCGTGCTCACCGAGGAGGTCGGGCAGCCGGGTCGGCCGCCGCCCGAGGTGAATATCGCCCACGGCCAGGAGGGTGACCATGGGCCGGACTATACGGGGCGAAGCGGGGAGGGAGTAGGGAGGTGGGGAGGGGCCTCGGGGATGGGGAGGTGCGAGCCCCTGCTCGCGATCGGGGCCGCAGGCCCCGCCCGCCCTGCGGGCGGGATCGCCGGCGGGAGCCGGCTCCTACCTCGTGGGCGCTCTCCGACTTCGACGGTCTCCCACCCGATTCGCGGCCGACCGTTTCATGGACACAGGACGGTCCATTCTGATAAACAGGCCGGCTCCGCTCCATTTGGGTATTTAACCCGTTCTATTCACCCCTTCCCGGACCACGCGAGTGGTCCACCCTCGCCCACGCGGGCGAAAGGACAACGCATGAGTCAGTCGGATTCCGAAACCCCTACCGTCACTCCCGAGCCCAGCGCCCCGGCGACCCAACCGGTGGTGGTCGCGACCGCGCCGACCATCGAGTTCCCCGACACGCCCGATGATGAGCTCACCGTCGAGCAGATGGAGGAGCTCTACGGTCAGACCTTCCAGAACGCGACCCAGGGCAGCCTGATCCAGGGGACGATTATCAGCGTCGGCAAGGACGAGGTGATCGTCGACGTGGGGTTCAAATCGGAGGGGGTGCTGATGATGCGGGAGTTCCGCCGCAGCGGCGCCGGTGACATTCAGGTGGGCGACGTCGTCGACCTCTACTTGGAGCAGATGGAGAATGACGACGGCCAGGTAGTCCTCTCCAAGGAGAAGGCCGACAAGATCAAGATCTGGAACAAGGTGGCGGAGTTCTTCGAGAAGGGTGAGGCCCTCGAAGGGACCCTCGTCAGCCGAATCAAGGGCGGCGTCTCCGTCGACCTCGGCGGCATCCGCGGCTTCCTCCCCGGCTCCCAGGTGGACATTCGGCCGGTGCGCAACCTCGACCGCGTCCTCGGCCAGACCCTGGAGATGAAGGTCATCAAGATGAATCAGGCGCGGGGCAACATCGTCCTGTCGCGCCGCCAGCTCCTCGAGGAGCAGCGCACCGGGATGAAGGAGAAGATCCTCTCCACCTTGAAGGAGGGGCAGATCGTCAAGGGGGTGGTGAAGAACATCACCGACTACGGCGCCTTCGTCGACCTCGGCGGCCTCGACGGCCTGCTCCACATCACCGATATCTCCTGGGGCCGCATCGGCCACCCGTCGGAGGTCTTCAAGATCGGCGACGCGGTGGAGGTGGTCATCCTCAAGTTTGACCGCGAGCGCGAGCGGGTGTCGCTCGGCTACAAGCAGAAGACCCCGGACCCGTGGGTCGCGGTGGAACAGAAGTACCGGGTCGGCGACCGGGTGAGCGGCAAGGTCGTCTCGATCACCGACTACGGTGCCTTCATTGAGTTGGAGGCGGGGATCGAGGGGCTCGTCCACGTTTCCGAGATGTCCTGGACCCAGCGGGTGAAACACCCGTCCAAGGTGGTCAACCTCGGCGACGAGGTGGAGGCCATGGTCCTCAACATCGACGCCAACAACAAGCGCATCTCCCTGGGCATCAAACAGGTCGAGGCGAACCCGTGGGACTCCATCGAGGAGCGCTACCCGGTGGGATCGAGAATCAGCGGCACGGTGCGCAACATCACCGACTTCGGCGTCTTCGTGGGGCTGGAGGAGGGGATCGACGGGCTGGTCCACATCTCCGACCTGTCGTGGACCGAACACGTGAAGCACCCCTCCGAGCTCCTCTCCAAGGGCGACGAGGTGGAGGCGGTGGTCCTCGCCATCGACAAAGAGAAGGAGCGCATCTCCCTCGGCCTCAAGCAGCTCCAGGAGGATCCGTGGCAGCAGGTGGCCGGCAACATCTCCATCGGCTCGGTGGTCGATGGGACGGTGACCAAGATCACCGAGTTCGGCGCCTTTGTGGACCTCGGCGACGACGTCGACTCCCTGATCCACATCTCCGAGCTCTCCACCGAGCAGGTCCGCTCGGTCAACGATGTTCTCAAGGTGGGCGACAAGGTCCACGCCCAGGTGATCAAGTTCGACCCGACGCAGCACAAGATCGGCCTCTCCATCCGCGCCCTGCAAAACCAGGAAGAGCGCGCCCAGGTGGAACGCTACATGGAGCAGGAGACCATGCCCGAGACCGCCATGGGCGCCGCTCTGTTGGAGAAGCTGCGCGAGCAGCAGGGTGAGGAGGGAGAGAAGTAGACGGGAGGTAATCTCGACCCTGAAGATCGTCGTCGGAGGGATTGGAGGCGGCGGCCGCTGGCAGCGGCCGCCGCCTTTGCTGTACAACAACAGAATCCACCAAGGTCCGGCGGCACCTCCTTCCGCCTTCTGCCTACTGGTGAGCCAAGCGAGCCCCTCATGCGCCTCCGTAACCTCAAGCGCATCCTCCTCCTCGCCGCCTTCCTTGGGCTGATCCTCCTCCTCTTTCGCATCGGCTCCGGCGGCGGCGTTCTGCCCCTGGAGAGTGACCGCCTCGGCTACATCGCCATCAAGGGGGTGATCACCACCGCGGAAGAGGTGGTCGATGACATCGACAACCTCGCCGACAACCCGCGGGTGCGCGGCCTGCTGGTGCGGGTCGACTCCCCGGGCGGGGCGGTAGCGCCGTCGCAGGAGATCCACGCCGCCCTGGTCCGTTTCCAGGAGGACCACCACAAGCCGGTGGTCATCTCCATGGGCAACGTGGCGGCGAGCGGCGGCTACTACATCGCCTGCTCGGCCACCCGCATCGTCGCCGACCCCGGGACGCTGACCGGCTCCATCGGGGTAATCATGCACTTCACCCGTGTCGACCCGCTGCTGGATCGCCTCGGGGTCTCCAGCCAGGTCGTCAAGTCGGGCAAGTACAAAGACATCGGCTCCCCCACCCGAGCAATGACGGATGATGAGCGAGCGCTGCTCGGCAAAGTCATCGATTCGGTCTACGGCCAGTTCGTCGAGGCGGTCGCGAAGGGTCGCGACCTCCCCGAGCAGCAGGTACGCAAGCTTGCCGACGGCCGCATCTTCTCCGGCGCCCAGGCGAAGAAGGCAGGGTTGGTCGACGACCTCGGCGGCCGAGTCGAGGCAATCCGCATCGCCGGCGAGCTCACCAACCTCGGCCCCACCCCGGCGCTCCTCCGCCCCCAGGAGCGCGGCATACGCCGCCTGCGCCGCGCCGTCGTCTCCACCGCCCTCGCCCGCTGGTTCCCCCAGCTCACCGGCGTCACCGGCCTGTGCTTTCTGGCGCCGTTCTGAGGCGGGCAGAGGGAGCCAACAGCGTCACGGCGACGCAGGCTGGACATGACGATTTAGCCGCAAATGGCCACCCCGCGGCCGCTTGACACAGCTATTTACGTTCTCTAACGTCTTGTTTTCTAACACTGTTTCCGCGAGCGTCTTATGACCCGTATTGATTTGGTGACGATCACTCAGGAATCCATCGAGGGGCTGAACCGGCGCCAGTGCGAGGTGATCGTCAACTCGATCTTCGACGCTATCCGCGACGCTCTCGCTGACGGAGAGAAGGTGGAGCTACGCGGCTTCGGCAGCTTCAAGGTGCGCGAACGCCGCTCCCGTGACGGTCGCAACCCGAAGACCGGTGAGCCGGTCCACGTGCCGCCGAAGACCGTGCCCTACTTCAAGCCGGGCAAGGAGCTGCGCGAGCGGGTGAACGGCAAGACCGCGTAAGGCCCACAGCCGAGCGTCTCGCCCGACCTACCGCAGCCGGTGGTCCGGGGTGAAGGCGCGCAGGTAACAGAGAGTGGCGGCGGTGAGCGACGCGAGGGTGACGCCGGCACCGAGCATGTAGATCACCACGATCTGGTAGCGCACCGCCTCCACCGGCGGCGTCCCGGCGAGGATCATCCCGGCGGTCACCCCGGGGATGTGGATCAGACCCACCGCCTTCATGGTGTCGAGCGGCGCGATCATCGCCGCCCGTACCGTCTCCCTGAGCAGCTCCTCCGCCGCCTGGTGGCGGCTGGCACCGAGGGAGAGCAGCGTCTCTACCTCCGCCCGTCTGGCCACCACCTCCGCCTGGAAGCGGTTGAGGGTCTGGGAGGTGATGTTCATCGTGTTGCCGATCACCATGCCGCCGAGGGGGATGAGGTAGCGGCCGGTGGGGGCGATCACCCCGAGGGCGACCAGGGAACCCACGATCACCACCGTGGCCAGGCCGATCGCCGCCAGGGCGACCGGGTAGGCGCGCTCCATTCCCTCGCCGCGCCGCGCCGAGATACGCCCGGCCAGCAGGACCATCGCCGCCAACAACGCCACCAGGGCGGCGGTGCTCTGCAGGTCGAAGATCCACTGGATCACATACCCCATGAGGACGAGCTGCACCGCGGCGCGCACCGAGGAGACAAAGACGTCCTTCTCCACCCCGACCCGCCGCCACCGGGCGATCGCCGCCATGAGCAGGATCAGGCCGTAGGCACCGGCAAGCTGAAACGCGCTCACGCCACGCCCTCTTCAAGGAGGGCCTGGGTGGCCGGGTGGTCCGGCCGGCTGAGGACCGCTGCCGCCCTCCCCTCCTCCACCACCCGGCCGTCGACGAGGACCACCACCCGATCCGCCAGCCGCCGGGCGAGGGGGATCTCGTGGGTCACCAGGCCAATCCCCATGCGGTCGTCGCGCAGGCGGGCGAGGAGCGCCTCCACCACCCCGGTGGAGGCAGGGTCGAGAGCAGCGGTCGGCTCGTCGAGGAGCAGGCAGCGTGGCCGCATCGCCAGGAGGCGGGCGAGTGCGACACGTTGCTGCTGGCCCACGGAGAGGCGATCCGCAGAGCGGTGGACGAGCGCCTCATCGAGCCCCACCGCCGCCAGCGCGCCGGAGACTGCAGCCACGGCGGCCTCCGCCCCGGCCAGTCGCGCCGCGGTGGAGACGTTGTCCGCCACCGTCCCCGGGAACATGTGCGGCACCTGGAAGAGGAGCCCCACCTGCCGGCGCACCTCGCGCAGGTCGAGGGAACCGTAGGGGCGGCCGGTGAGATAGACCTCGCCGGTGTCCGGGCGGGTGAGACCGGCGAGCAGCCGTACCAGGGTCGTCTTGCCGCCGCCGGAGGGGCCGACCACCGCCACCACCTCACCTGCCTCCACCGCGAGGTTTATGGAATCCACTCCGACCTCGCCGCCGTCCACCCGCGGGTGGCGATAGCTCAGCCGGCGCGCCTCCAGCAGGGTCTCCATGGATCACCGCCGGGCCGTCACCCGGACCTCAACCCTCGGGCGGCTCCGGGCCGACCTGGTGATCCGCCAGCATCTCCTGGTAGCTGGCGTTGAGGATGCCGTTGATGAAGCGGTAGGCGTCCGAGTCGCCGTACCGCTTGGCGAGCTCCACCGCCTCGTTGATCACCACCTTCGGCGGCGTCGCCTCATCGAAGCGCAGCTCGTACAGGCCGAGACGGAGGATCGCGCGATCGGTCGACCCCATGCGCACCACCGGCCACTCGACCGGAGCCAGTTGTTCGAGGAGGACATCGACCTCGGTCTGGTGGCGACAGAGGCCGCGCAGGAGCTGGGAGGCGAAGGCACACGCCCGCTCGCCGCGACCGCAGGCGGCGAGAAAGCGCGCCTGCTCCGCCTCCCAGTCGCCGGTGACGAACTCGTGGCCGTAGAGAAACTGGAGGGCGAGCTCCCGCCCCTTGGACCGTGCACCCATCAGCGTGTCACTCGGGAAAATGGTTCATCGCAGAGGAGACGGTCGGTGGGTAGGAGCGAGCTCCCGCTCGCGATCCGCGGCCAACGGCCGCGGCAGGCCCTTCGGGCCTGTTTCGCCGGCAGGAGCCGGCTCCTACCTCGCTCGGAAGCCTGGGTGCCAGTACCCGAGATCGACCCTTTCCGCATCCAGATGCCACCGGCAGCCACCCCTTCGTGCGCTTCGCGGTCTTGAAAAACGGAATTGCCGCCCAACGCCTTACTTCGCGGGCATCTGGCGCAATAGGTCGACCATCTCGATCGCCGCCAGGGCCGCATCCACCCCCTTGTTACCCGCCTTGGTGCCGGCGCGCTCAATCGCCTGCTCGATGGTGTCGGTGGTCAGGACGCCGAAGAGGACCGGCACCCCCGCCTCCAGCCCCACCTGTCCGACCCCCTTGGCGACCTCGGCGGCGACGTAGTCGAAGTGCGGGGTCGCACCGCGGATCACTGCCCCGAGGCAGATCACCGCGTCGTAGCGACCGCTCGCCGCCATGCGGCGTGCCACCAGGGGGATCTCGAAGGCACCGGGAACCCAGGCGCAGTCGATCGATCCGGCATCCGCGCCGTGGCGAGTGAGGGCGTCCATGGCGCCGTCCACCAGGCGACCGGTGATAAAATCGTTGAAGCGCGCGACCACCAGGCCAAAGCGCATGTCGTGGGCGTCGAGCTTTCCTTCGAGTCGGTTCATGGTTGCTCCCCCAGCAGGTGGCCCATCTTCTCGGCCTTGGTCTTCAGATAGCGCTCATTGTGCTCCCCCGGCGGGATGTCGAGGGGGACACGGTCCACCACCTCCAATCCGTAGCCCGAGATGCCGACAATCTTGCGCGGGTTGTTGGTCATCAGGCGCAACTTGGTGAGGCCGAGGTCGGCGAGGATCTGCGCCCCCAAGCCGTAGTCACGCAGGTCGGGCTTGAAGCCGAGCTCCTGATTCGCCTCCACCGTGTCGAGGCCGCCGTCCTGCAGAGCATACGCCTTGATCTTGTTCGACAGGCCGATCCCCCGCCCCTCCTGACGCAGATAGAGCAGCACCCCGCGGCCCTCTTGACCGATGGTCGCCAGGGCCGCGTGGAGTTGGTCGCCGCAGTCACACCGCTGGGAGTGGAAGACGTCGCCGGTGAGGCACTCGGAGTGGACCCGCACGAGCACCGGCTCGTCGGTGGTGACATCCCCCATCACCAGGGCGACGTGCTCCTTGTGGTCGATGTCGTTGCCGTAGACGGTCGCGATGAAGGTGCCGTACTCGGTGGGGATGGGGGCCGCGGCGAGGCGCCGCACCAGGGACTCCTTCACCATCCGGTAGGCGATCATGTCCTTGATGGTGACGATCGGGATGTCGTGCTCCGCCGCGAAGACCTCGAGCTGCGGCATCCGCGACATGGTGCCGTCGTCGTTCATGATCTCGCAGATCACCCCGGCCGGGGTGAGCCCCGCCATCCGCGCCAGGTCGACGGAGCCTTCGGTCTGGCCGGCACGCTGGAGCACCCCGCCCGGCTTGGCGCGCAGGGGGAAGATGTGGCCCGGGCGCACCAGATCCCGGGCGGTGGCGTCGGCGGCCACCGCCGCCTTGACGGTGACCGCACGATCGGCGGCGGAGATCCCGGTGGTCACCCCCTCGCGTGCCTCGATAGAGATGGTAAAGGCGGTCTCGAAACGCGAGGTGTTGTGGCTCGCCATCATCTGCAGGTCGAGCTGGTCGCACCGCTCCGGGGTGAGGGTCAAGCAGATCAGCCCACGGCCGTAGCGGGCCATGAAGTTGATCGCATCGGGGGTGACAAAGTCGGCGGCCATGCACAGGTCGCCCTCATTCTCCCGGTCCTCATCATCCACCAGAATGACCATCTTGCCGGCGCGGGTCGCCTCGATCGCCGCTTCGACACTCGCAATCTTGTGCTCCATCCAAGCTCCTTCAGGGCGCTCCCGCGCCGGTTGAACCACCATTCATGCCT
Source organism: uncultured Nitrospirota bacterium (assembly GCA_964599505.1). Classification (GTDB taxonomy): domain Bacteria; phylum CG2-30-53-67; class CG2-30-53-67; order CG2-30-70-394; family CG2-30-70-394; genus CG2-30-70-394. The sequence goes on from CAZRGD010000040.1 coordinate 9,441, forward strand.
GGCATCCCAGACCACCTGCCTCACAGAAAGCCGTGCTCGGCTAGAAAGGCGCGGTCCACCGTCGCCTCCCCCACGCCGCGCAGCGACTGGAGGTAGGAGAGCACATATTTCCCGAGAAGGTCCGTCTCCAGGTTCACCGCCGCCCCCACCCCCTTCGCCCCGAGGGTGGTCACCTCACGGGTGTGGGGAATCACCGAGATGGCGAAGCTCCCCGCCTCGACCTCGATCAGAGTGAGGCTGATGCCGTCCACCGTCACCGAGCCGCGCGGGATCATCTGGCGGGTGAGCGACTCGTCGGCCTCGAAGCGGTAGATTACCGCGTTGGCCTCTTCGCGCAGGGAGGCGATGCGCCCCACGCCGTCCACGTGGCCGCTGACGATGTGGCCGCCGAGACGACCGTCAGCGCGCAGGGCCCGCTCCAGGTTCACCCGATCGCCCGGACGTAGCGTCCCGAGGGTGGTGAGGCGCAGGGTCTCCGGCGCCACGTCGACGAAGAAGCGCCCCTCGTCCAGGTTGGTGGCAGTGAGGCAGCAGCCGTTCACCGCGATCGAATCGCCCACCGCGGCGCCGCCGGCCACCTCGCCGTCGATCGCCATGCGCGCGGCCGCGCCACGCCGCTCGACGCGCGCCACCCGACCCAGCTCCTCGACGATCCCGGTAAACATGGGAGGAGCATTGTCCCCCACCGGGGCGGCCGGTGGAAGCGCGAGGGCAGGGATACAAAACCACGAAGAGCACGAAGAGCACGAAGGGGACAAACGCCGCATCCGACCGCCGAGCTTGCGGGTCCACGGGTAGGAGCGAGCTCCCGCTCGCGATTCAGGCCCGAAGGGCCTGCCGCGCTGCGCGCGGATCGCCGGCAGGAGCCGGCTCCTACCAGGAGCTTCGAAATCATCGTGGCGAGCCTGGGGGGAAGCGGTAGGAGCGAGCTCCTGCTCGCGATCCAGGCCCGTAGGGCCTGCCGCGCTGCGCGCGGTTCGCCGGCGGGAGCCGGCTCCTACCGTGCTCGGGATACCCGGTGCCGTCTCCCGAGATCGCCGGTCTCCCTCTCCAAACCCGACGGACAAGCCCTTCGTGCTCTTCGTGACCTTCGTGGTTTTCCCGACCGCCCCCCCTACGCACCGCTCTGCATCCGCAGGGCGGCGAGGGTGTTCTCCAGGAGGCAGGCGTTGGTGATCGCGCCGATGCCGCCGGGGACCGGGGTGATGGCGGAGGCCACCGCGGCGCACCCCTCGGTGTCGGCGTCGCCCACCAGCCGTCCCTTCTTGTTGCCGGTGGCGTCGGTGTACTCCTCCCAGTTGATCCCCACGTCGATCACCACCGCCCCGTCGGAGATCATCTCGGCGGTGAGGAAGCGCGGCCGGCCGATGGCGACGATCACCACGTCCGCCCGGCGGGTGTGGAAGGCGAGGTCACGGGTGCGCGAATGGAGGGTGGTCACGGTGGCGTGACGCGCCATGCACAGCAGCCCGACCGGCTTGCCGACGGTGGCGGAGCGGCCCACCACCACCACCTCCTTGCCTTTCAGGTCGATGCCGGCGGCGTCGAGGGCCACGAGGCAAGCGCGGGCGGTGGAGGGGACGAGGCGCGGCGCGCCGAGGAGCAGGCGGCCGAGGTTGTCCGGGTGGAAGCCGTCGATGTCCTTCTCCGGCGGCAACCGATCGATCACCGCCTCGTCGCCCACCCCCTCCGGAAACGGGCGCAGGGGCAGGATGCCGTGGACCGCCGGGTCGCCGGCCAGGCGGTCGAGCTCCGCGTGGATCTCGTCGAGGGTGGCGGCGGCCGGCAGGCGCGCATCCACGTAGTGAAAGCCGCTCTTGATGGCGAGCCGCTCGATCTGGCCGCGGTACTGGGCGGCGCCGTAGTCATCACCGATGAGCAGCGTCGCCAACCCCACCACCTGCCCCGCGGGCAGCGTGGCCACCTGCGCCGCCACCCGCTGCCTGATCTTTGCCGCGATCTCCTTGCCGTCAATAAATGCCATCAGCCGACTCCATGATTTCGATTGGTCTTAGCCGCGAATGGACGCAAATGGTATGGCGTCACCGGTGTGGAGGACAGACCGCGATGGCGCCCGGAAGGTAGTTCCACCACGGGGGGCGTGGGGGGCAGGTGGCGTTCGGAAAAGGGTCCAAATGCTTGGCGGCGCAGGAACCATTTTTCCCGGAGACTCCACCTGAATCGGCCCACCTCGTTTGCGACGTGCCCGCAGAGAGGTACCCAGCTCACTAGACAGTGTTCCCCGTGATCAAGCTGGTGAAACTGTTGCCCCGAGACTCCCCTACCCGAGCCGCGCGTAGACGATCTGCAGGACCGCATCGCGTTGCGCGACCACCTGCTGCTCCAGCCACTGACCCTCGGCCCACAACAAATTCGCGCGCTCGCGGTCGGCGAGGCTGTTGCAGTTGATCCGCACGGTGAGCAGGGCCGCCGCCAGCCCCGCCTCGGCGAAGGCGGCGGCACAGCCGGCATCGGAGACGAGCATCTTGTTGCCCCGCTCCGCCACCGCCTCCGCCAGCGGCAGGACCTTGGCGGTGTCACGACAGATGGCCAGCGACGCCTCGGCGGCGCGGTCCAGCGCCGCCTGCAGGGCGGCGGTGCGCGCCTCCTTCTCGGCATCGCTCTCCTTCGCCATGCGGTAGCACGCCATCACCGCGTCGAAGGCCTCGGTGTCCCGATCCATGTGGGCGACCAGCTCGTCGCGCAGGAGGTTCGCCTTGATCGACACCTGGCGCATCTCCGCGTCGACCTCGGCGTACTTCGGCTTGCCCGCGGTGAGGTTGGCGACCATGGCGGCGAGCGCCGCCCCGAGCGCCCCCACCAGGCCGGCGGCGGCGCCGCCCCCCGGGGTCGAGTCCTTGGAGG
>CAZRGD010000041.1:0-12216 GCA_964599505.1 uncultured Nitrospirota bacterium
CCCCATCCCTCAACCCCCATCCCTGGGGGGCGCGCAGTGCCCCCCGCTCGCCCCCTCACACCGGCCGGTCGAAGCGGACGGCCATCCGCCTCCCCCCCCAGTGGCCGGGGGTGGAGTCGAGGCGGCCGGGGAGGGGGGTGTCGCAGGCGCGACACCGTCCGTCGGTGAGGCGGTAGGCGAGGAGCTGGTAGCCGTCGCGCTCGATGAGCGGGGTGCCACAGCCCGGACAGTAGGTGGTCCCCCCCTCCGGGTCGTGGATGTTGCCGGTGTAGACGAAGGCGAGGCCGACCTCGCGGGCGATCTCGCGCGCCCTCCGGACGGTGGCGGGCGGGGTGGCGGGGGTGTCGAGCATCCGCCACGCCGGGTGGAAGGCGGTGAAGTGGAGGGGCACGGTGGGGGTGAGCTGGTCGCGGATCCACTCGGCCTCGGCGCGGATCTCGTCGTCGGCGTCGTTCCAGCCGGGGATCAGCAGGGTGGTGATCTCGACCCAGCAGTCGGTCTCGTGGACCAGGTAGCGGAGGGTGTCGAGGACCGGCTCCAAGTGGCCGCGGGCGAGCTTCTGGTAAAAGGCGTCGGTGAACCCCTTGAGGTCGACATTTGCCGCGTCCATCTGGGCGAAGAGCTCGGCCCGCGGCACCGGGTGGATATAGCCGGCGGTCACCGCCACCGTTTCGACGCCAAGGGCGTGGCACGCCTTGGCGGTGTCGATGGCGTACTCGGCGAAGATCACCGGGTCGTTGTAGGTGAAGGCGACGGAGCGACAGCCGAGCTCCACCGCGCGCGCGGCGATTTGCTCGGGACTGGCGCTGGCGGCGAGGGTGTCGGTGTCGCGGGACTTGGAGATGTCCCAGTTCTGGCAGAAACGGCAGGCGAGGTTGCAGCCGGCGGTGCCGAACGACAGGGTCGCCGAGCCGGGGTGAAAGTGGTTCAGGGGCTTCTTCTCGATCGGGTCGACGCAGAAGCCGGAGGAGCGGCCGTAGGTGGTAAGGACCAGCTCTCCCCCCTCGTGGGCACGGACGAAGCAGTGGCCGCGCTGCCCATCTTTCAGGGTGCAGTCGCGGGGGCAGAGCACACACCGAATCCGGCCGTCCGCGAGGTGCTCCCCCCAGCGGGCGGCGTGGGTCATCGCTCCCTCCCGGGAGAGGCGACCTTGTCCACGGTGAAGCGGTAGAGGTGTACCGGCCGGTCCGGCCCCAGCCCCGCCTTGCGCCGGGCGATCGCCACCTGCGTCTCGGCATCGTCGATGCTGGGGATCGCCGGCAGGAGCACGCCGCGGCGGCCGCCCGCCTCCACCACCACGCCGTAGCGGCTCGGGTCGAGGTCGGCGATGGAGTCGACCGCCTCCAGGGGGGAGAGGACGGAGACCTCGACGTCGAGCTCCTCCACCTCCTCCGGCCGCACCGGGGCGAAACGCGGGTCGGCGGTGGCGGCGGCCACGGCACGGTCCATGGTCTCGGCGGCGACGTTGGCGGTGGTCGGCTCCAGGCTGCCGATGCAGCCGCGCAGCTCGCCTGCCGGGGTGTGGAGGGTGACGAAGACCGGTGCCCGCTCCTGCCATTCGGGCGGCATCGCAACCTCCGGGGTGTAGACCCGTCCCTCCACCACGTAGGCGCGGATGGCGTCGCGGGCGAGCTCGGGGAGAGAGCCTACCCCGCCGCTGCCTTCGTCAGGGGCCGCCAGGATCGCCACCCCGTAGCCGACGCCGAAGGGGCCCTCGTAGGAGAGGAGGCGCGGCGCGTGGGCCTCGAAGCCGAGGCAGCCGGCGGCGAAGAGGAGGGAGTCGAGGCAGTCTTCACCGGCACGGGCGAGTAGGGCGGGGTCGAGGTGACGGAGGGCCTGGAAATCGTGGGTCCGCAGGAGGGTCGTCACCTTGGCATCGAAGCGCGCCCCGTCGGGATCGAAGCCGGCGGGGGCATCGGCGGTGAGGCGATGGCTCATGTCACCGCTGGCGATCACCCCGATGTGCACCCCGAGGTGGTCGGCGGCGGCGGCGACGGCCGCGCCGATGGCAGCGGGGTCGCCCTCTCCCGGATAGGGGAGGCCCACCACCAGGGTGGGGCCGCGCCAGCCGGCTCCGGTGAGGAAGGAGAGGGGGACGACGGTGGAGTACTCCAGCCCGCCGCTTTCCAGGGGGCGCACCACCATCCCGGAGATCCCCGCCTCGATGATCGCATCGGCCAGCGCCACCGCGCCGGGGAGCTCGACGCGGACCTCCGGTGCGCCGAATCGACCCAGATCACCCGCCAGGCGGGGGGCGGTGTGGAGGGTGAGATCGGTCGGGTGGCGGGCGCCATGGGGGGCGGTGATCACCACCACATCAGGCGTGGCGGCGGCCACCTCCCGTCCCACCTCCGCACAGGCAGCGGTGGTCGACGCCACCGCGTCCGCCCGCGGTCCGGCGACCGGCGGACAGATGATCGGGGCGTGGGGGAGGAGGGCAGCAATTGCGACCGGAGAAGCCATGGTCGATCTCGTGAGGAGGGGGGGGATGCATGGAATGTAGCGCACCGCCTCCCGGTTGCGTGGCGGTGCCGTCGACTACCGGTCTGCCCTCCACAGGGTGCGCGACGTCGTTCTCAGATCAAGGCGGGTCAGGAAATGCCGATATGAATCATCTATCACTACCCACCTTCCCCGGAGGAATCCATGGGCGGAACATCTCTTCGTTGGATCGCAGTCGCCACGGCTGCACTGGTCACTGGGTCGTGGGGGCCACCGGCCTCGGCGGCCAGCCTGGACGACGTGGCGTTAAATCAGGAGGTGCTCAGCGAGAGCTTCTCCGACCTGGCCGCCCAACTCGAGGAGCATGCTGGCCTCTCCGGCTACTACGACTTCGAGTACATCACCGCGAACGACGCCTCCAACAGCCACTTTCGCCAGCACCACGTCTCTCTTTTTGTCTCCAAGACGTGGAAGCACTGGCGTTTCTTCACCGAGGTCGAGTTCGAGGACTTTGGCGGCCACGACGGCGACGGCGGGCCGGTCGAGGGGAATGGTGCGGTCTCGTTGGAGAGAGCATGGGCCGAGTACCTCCACGCCGACTGGCTCCATGTGCGCGGTGGCAAGTTCCTCCTGCCCGAGTACTGGAACGTGAACCACTACCCGAACACCGTCCTCTCCACGAACCGCCCCTTGATGGTGCGCAACGTCTTCCCTACCGATACCAACGGGGTGATGGCGTACGGTGTGGCCTACGCCGGTCCGGTCGGGGCGACCTACAACGTTTACTACAGCAACGGCCAGTCCAACGATTCCAGCCATGTGGACGACAACCAGGGGAAGGCGGTGGGTGGACACCTCACCCTCCACTTCGCCCATCTGCTCGACGGGGTCTCCCGTCTTGACGTGGGGGCAGCCGGCTATACCGAGAACGCCCCCACGAAGGGGGGACAGTTCGACGTTGTAGGGGTGGACACCCAGATCAACGTGGGTCGAGTGGAGCTCCTCGCCGAGTACGCCTCACGCACCAGCGACGTGAGTAGCGAGGGGCTCTATGTCCAGCCGTCGGTACGGGTGTGGCGGGAGCTTCGCTGCTTCTACCGGTACGGCTATGTCGATCCGAGCGACGGGCCGAAGCACGAGCGACATACCGTTGGGGTGAACTTCCGGCCCAGGCCCGATATTGCCCTAAAGCTGGCGGTCAATAGAAATAACTTCAGCGACGATACCGACAGCTACGAGGAGCTCGCGGCCTCCGTCGCCCTCTTCTTCTAAATCCCCAGCCAATTCAACGCAGGAGTACAACTAATGAGGAATACGGCAAAGTGGATTGTGTTGTTGGTCGGGGTCTTGTGGGCGATACCCACCCTCGCCGCCGACTTCGTCGTCGTGGTGAACCCTGAGGTCAAGGTCGACCACCTCACCAAGAACGACCTCAAGCGGATCTACCAGAAGGAGAAGACCGAGTGGCCCGGGGACGGCACCATCATCCCCTTCGACCAGTCGGCGAGCAGCCTGGTGCGTGCCGCCTTCTGCAAGGATGTCCTTGGCGCCACGGTCGCCGAGGTGCAGAGCTTCTGGATCAACAAGAAGATGACCGGCGGCATCGCCGGCCCGAAGGTCTTTCGTTCGCCCACCCTGGTGAAGAAGTTCATCGCCCGGACGCCGGGGGCGATCGGTTATCTGGCGACCGATCAGGTGGATGACACGGTGAAGGTTGTACAGGTGAGTGGCCTGTAGCTCCATCGCCAACCAGTTAACTGAGGGATCGATGGTGCCGATGGCGACGAGCTACCCCGCAGGGGGTGACCCAGATCGATGAGGTAAGCCAGCGCAACGCCTCTGAGGATCAGTGGAAACAAGATGTGGTACCTGACCGTAGGGTCGGCAGAGATCGACCGACACCGTCATTTCAAGAAGTTACGGTACTCGGCAGGCTGAAGCCCGCCCTACGGATGGTGCCATCTCGGCCTGCATTGCTATTTCCGCTGATCCTCTTTGTCGCCGAGGGACACGATGCCGCCGGTCGCCCTTCTGTTTTCGCTGGCGAAAACAGCGCCGTGGCCTTCTCGCGCGTGGCACCCGATACTCGCCGGTCATGGACCCCATGGACTTGGCCGAGGCATTGCTCCTCGCCCCCGCCGGCCTCGATCGGCCGCACCTCGCTGCCCTGGTGGCGGAGGCGGCCGGGCCGTCGGTGGAGCTCGCCGATCTCTACCTGGAGCACAGCCGCCAGCAGGCGTTCCACCTGGAGGAGGGGCGGGTGCGCTCCGGCTCCCACGCGATCGCCTCCGGCTTCGGGGTGCGGGCGGTGAGTGGTGAGGCGACCGGCTTTGCCTACGGCGAGGAGATCGGCAGTACAACGATCGGCGAGGCGGCACGCACCGCCTCCAGCATCGCCGGTCATGGGACGAGCGGCGCGGTGGCCCTGACCCGGCGCACCGCCGCCCCCCTCTACCCGGCGATTGATCCGATCGGATCGCTCGCGGATGCGGACAAGGTGCGCCTGTTGGAGCGGGTCGATCGCGCCGCGCGCGCCGTGGACCCGCGCGTCGATCAGGTGGTGGCGACCATTGCCGCGAGCCACGCGGTGATCCTGGTGGCGACCCACGACGGCGATTTGGTCGCCGACAGCCGGCCGCTGGTCCGCCTGTCGATCTCGGTGGTGGCGCGCGACGGTGCGCTGCGCGGCCGGGGGAGCAGCGGCGGTGGCGGCCGCGGCCCCTTTGATCTTTTCACCGGCAAGCTCGACCCGGAGCGGCTCGCCCGCGAGGCGGCACGCCAGGCGATCGTCAACCTGGAGGCACTCCCGGCCCCAGCCGGCACCATGGAGGTGGTCCTCGGCCCGGGGTGGCCCGGAATTCTGCTGCACGAGGCCATCGGCCACGGCCTGGAGGGCGACTTCAACCGCAAGGGGACCTCAGCCTTCGCCGGCCGCCTCGGCCAGCGGGTCGCCGCGCCGGGGGTGACGGTGGTGGACGATGGGACGATCGCTGGCCGCCGCGGCTCGCTCTCCGTGGACGACGAGGGGACGCGGCCTATGGAGACGGTGCTCATCGACGACGGCATCCTCGCCGCCTACCTCCAGGATCGCCACAACGGCCGCCTCATGGACCAGGCGCCCACCGGCAACGGCCGCCGCCAGTCCTTCGCCCACCTGCCGATCCCGCGGATGACCAACACCTTCATGCGCGCCGGTGAGCGCGACCCGGAGGAGATCCTCGCGTCGGTGAAGGACGGCCTCTACGCGGTCCAGTTCTCCGGCGGCCAGGTGGACATCACCTCCGGCAAGTTCGTCTTCGCCGCCTCCGAGGCGTACCGGATCCGCGACGGCAAGCTCGCCGAGCCGGTGCGCGACGCGACCCTGATCGGCGACGGTCCCGACTGTCTCACCAAGGTCACCATGGTGGGCAACGACCTGGCGCTGGATCTCGGCATCGGTACCTGCGGCAAGTGCGGCCAGTCGGTGCCGGTGGGGGTCGGGCTGCCGACGGTGAAGCTCTCCGCCCTCACCGTGGGGGGGACCGCCGGATGAGCCCGAGCCCAAACCTGAGCCCCACCCCCGACCCGACCCTCGCCGCGGCGGTGGATCGGCTCCTCGGCCTCGCCGCCGAGGCCGGTGCCGACCAGGCGCAGGCGGCGGCCCAGAGCGGCCGTGGGCTCTCCGCCACCGTCCGTCTCGGGAAGGCCGAGCGGATCGAGCACCGCCAGGGTCGCTCCATCTCGCTTACCGTCTACGTCAAGGGCGAGGCGGGGATGCGTACCGCCTCTTGCGCCACCACCGACCTCTCGCCCGGAGCCCTCGCCGAGACCGCCCGCCAGGCGGTCACCCTGGCACGCCTGGCGGACGACGACCCGGCAGCCGGTCTGCCGGAGCCGGATACTCTGGTCGCCTCGTCTCCCGATCTCGCCCTCGCCTTCCCGGTGGCCCTCGACCCGCGGGCGGCTCTGAACGAAGCGACCGCCTGCGAGGCGGCGGCGATGGCGGTGGACCGCCGGATCGCCAACTCCGAGGGGGCGACCGTGTCGCTCAACACCGGCGACGTGGTCCTCGGCAATACGCTTGGCCTGCGGGTGGGCTACCCGGCATCGCGCAAGTCGGTGGGGTGTGTCGTGGTCGCCGAGGAGAATGGAGCGAAGGAGCGCGACGGCTGGGGATCGACGGCGCGCGACCCGGAGGCGGTGGATCCGCCCGAGGCGGTCGGCCGGATCGCCGGCGAACGCACCGCCCGGCGCCTCGGCGGTCGCAGGCTCACCACCCGCAAGGCGCCGGTCTGCTTCGAGCACGACGTCGCCGCGACGCTGCTCGGCCACCTCGCCTCCGCCCTCTCGGGCACCGCGCTCTATCGTCGCACCACCTTCCTCGCCGACGCCGTCGGGGAAGAGCTCTTCCCCCCCTTCGTCACCGTGCGCGACGAGGGGCGCCGGGTGTCGGGCCTCGGCTCCTCGCCGTTTGACGGTGAGGGGGTGGCGACCCAGGACCGGTCGCTGATCGACGGCGGGGTGGTCGCCGGCTACCTGCTGGACACCTACGCCGGCCGCAAGCTCAATCTGGCCACCACCGGCAACGCCGGCGGCGCCCACAACCTCTACCTCCGGCCAGGCGACGACGACCTCGCCACGCTCCTGCGCCGGATGGACACCGGCCTCCTGGTCACCGACCTCATGGGCCAGGGGGTGAACCTGATCACCGGCGACTACTCCCGCGGCGGGGCCGGGTTCTGGGTCGAGGGGGGCAAGATCGCCTTTCCCGTCCACGAGATCACCCTCGCCGCCAACCTGCGCGACATCTTCGGCCGGGTGGTCGCGGTGGGCAGTGACCTCCGTTTCGACTCCGCCTGCTGCTCCCCGTCGGTGCTCATCGAAGAGATGACCCTCGCCGGTTCGTGAGCTTCGCTCACGAAGAGGCACCGCCTGCGGCGGTGCAATGCGGAAGGGATGATTGTGCCGGTTCGTGAGCTTCGCTCACGACGAAGCGCCGCCTGCGGCGGCGCGGAGAGGGCGTTACCAGATGCGCTCGACGCCATAGGCGTCGAAGGCGGGGTCACGGCTGAGCAGGGGCAGCCCTTCATGGAGGGCCTGCGCGGCGATGAGGCGGTCGAAGGGGTCACGGTGGTGGAAGGGGAGGCGGGCCACCTTCAGACAGTGGTCCATCTCGATGGGCAGGAGCCGGATGGCGTTTTCGCGCAGCTCACGGGGCAAGAGGGTCTCCAGCGGCTCGGCCACCGCCAGCTTGCCCAGGCTCACCTTGATGGCGATCTCCCAGACGCTTGCCAGGCTCAAGGAGACCGGTGCATCCAGAGTAAGATAGGCCTCCTTCGCTACTTCGCTGAGCCGTGAGTCGTCGGTGATGAGCCAGAGGAGGGCGTGGGTATCAAGGAGGAGCCCGGTCATTTCTGGTACTCGGCAAAGTCGTCCAGGGGGGCGTCGAAGTCGTCGGCGATCCGGATCCGCCCCTTGGCGCTCCCCAACCGCCGCCGCCGTCGCGCCTCGGGGAGGGCGATCAGGCGGGCCACCGGCTGGCTCCCGCGGGCGATGATCACCTCCTCGCCGACCAGAACCTCCTGGATCAGGCGCGACAGGTGGGTCTTCGCTTCATGAATGGTGACACGATGCATAGAGCCTCCACGGAAGAGATGACTAGACTAACGAACTAAGCTCGATCTGCCAAGCGGGCGGCTTGCCCCTCTACCGCCGCCGACCGCCCGGTCGGCTTGCACATGGCTATGATTGTGGCTATCTTAATGGCCATGAAGGTAGCCAATATCAACGAGGTGAAAGATCGCCTCTCCGCCTTTGTGGAGGCCGCGAGCCGTGGCGAGGAGGTGGTGATCTGTCGGCGTAACGTGCCAGTGGCACGCCTCGTGGCGGTGGAGTCCCCGCCGGAAAACCGAACCCGCCTCGGCTGGGCCAAGGGTCAAGGCACCCTCCATGACGACCTCCAGGGCCCCTTCATCCCCGAGGATGACTGGCGCATGTTGGGCGGAAGCGGCGGGTGAAGCTGCTCCTCGACACCTGCGTCGTCCTCTGGGCCGGGCTGGCGCCCGAGCGGCTATCGTCGCCGGCGACCGCTGCCCTCACCGACCCGGCGGCGGAGATCTACATCGCCGCCATCACCGCGGCGGAGATCGCCTGTGCCCAGGCTCGCGGCCGGATTGAGCTTGACCTCCACTGGAAGCTGTGGCTCCACCGTGCCCTGGAGGTGAATGGCTGGCGCCCCCTGGCCGCCGACCTGGAAGTGGTGGAGGAGGCTTACTCCCTGCCGGAGCCGTTCCACCCCGACCCCGCCGACCGTCTCATTACCGCCACCGCCCGCATCCACCGCCTCACCGTGGTCACCGGTGACCGGCTGCTGCTCGCCTACCCCCACCTGACCTGCCTCTGGTGAGGCAGTCCGGCGTCAGTGCCGGAGGTGCGGTTCACGTGAAGGAGTAGGGACCAAGGCGCCGAGGAACATGATCGCAACTAGGGAGACCTGCGCCACGATCGCCGCGCTCGCAAGGTTGACCGGTTGAAGCCCGTTCACGGGAAAATAATCTAAACGCTATAGAAACGAGCGTCGCCAGAATGCTGGTTAGGTTTGAGCTCGTCGGGGTTACTGAATACTGCCTTGAGTAGTATCGAGGAGCGGGTCGATCATGGGGTAGATACGTATCGACACAGTGTAACATCGCTCCGATACTTTCTCAGATGCGTCATTGCGTTTTTCAATCGCGAAGCAGCGCTTCGAGCTGAGGTACCAACGGGGGAAGGTCTTCGCGGATGGTGCGCCAGATGATGGCGGGGTCTACGCCGAAATACTCGTGGACGACGATGTTGCGCATGTCACGCATCTCGCTCCACGGGAGGTCGGGGTGCGCGGTGACCACCTCGTCGGGAACGTGGCGCGCGGCTTCGCCGATCACGGTCAGGTTGCGGAGGACTGCGTCCATGGTCCAGCCATCGCCAACAAAGGTGCCGAAGTCGAGATTGGCCGTGTGGACCAGAATTTTGTTGATCGCATCCAGGATGTCCTGGATGCGCATGGCCCACTCTCTACGCGGCACGGACGAGCTGCCTCAGGACTTCGTCACGCATCTCGTCGCGCAGGGCGTCCTCGGTGACGAGATCGACCGGGGATCCCAGGATCTCCGCCAACCGGCGGCGCACCCGAGCAAAGTGGAAAAGCCCGACGGGACGATCGAAGGTCACCAAGAGGTCGACGTCGCTATCGGGTGACGCCTGATCTCGGGCGACCGAGCCGAAGAGGGCGAGGGATCTCACTCCTAGCACGGTTAGCTCGGCACGATGGGTTGCGAGTCGATGAAGAACCTCTTGGCGCTGCATCCTGTACTCCTCGGTGCGGCCAGCCTGGCGACGAAGGAAGGTGTCCGTCTCCCGAAAAGACTACCCCGCGCGGACGCGGGGTACCAACGCTCCTGTAGGGCCGATGGGGCCCGGGCGGCAGCCGGCGCGTGGATCATTCGCGTTCGTCGGTGTGCCCCATTCCCCCGGCTGCCACCCGCTCCGCGGCCCCGTGGGGTGGGTCCGCACTGCCGCGCTGGGGCTGTGCGCTACCCCACCTCGACGTACTCGTAGTCGTGGGTCACCTCGGCGACCTTGCCGAGCATGATCGAGGCGGAGCAGAGCTTGTCAGCGGAGAGCTCGATGGCGCGCTCGATGCGGTCGGCGGGGATTCCACGGCCGGTGATGCGGTAGTGGACGTGGATCTTCGTGTACACCTTGGGCGTCTCGCCGGCGCGCTCCCCCTTCACCTCGACCTCGCAGTCGACCACGTCGAAGCGCCCCTTTCTCAGAATGGAGACCATGTCCACCGAGGTGCAGCCGCCCATCCCCACCAGCAGCAGCTCCATGGGCCGTACCCCGAGGTTGGTCCCGCCGTAGTCCGGGGAGGTATCCATCACCACCGCGTGGCCGCTGCCGGTCTCCGCCAAAAAGCACATGTTGTCCACCCACTTCACCCGACACTCCATGGCTCGCTCCTTTCACTGCGCCGCCGGCGGGCGGCATGTTGGGGGCGAGGATCGTACGGGGCTATGGGGCGGGGGAGAAGGGCGACGGCAGAGGGTAACGCCACGAAGAGCACGAAGCGGGAAGCCGGCCTGGCGATGGTGTCGTGGGCAAGCAAAACGTAATGCATGGGGCGGCCTGGAAGGCCGGGCTCACTTCCCCTTCATGCTCTTCATGGCCTTCATGGTGAATATGCATTCCATGGAGCCACCCGATTATCGTTGGTGGTGCCGGTGGTGCGATCCGCCGCCCCCCTTCGTGTCGTACGATCTTTCGTAGCCCCTCACCCCCGCGGTGCACGCACCGCCCCCTCCCGATGCACCTCCGTGACCTCCTCGCCCTCGCCCTCTCCGCGGTCGCCGCCCATCGGCTCCGCTCGATCCTCTCCGCCCTCGGGGTGGCAATCGGGATCTGTGCGGTGGTTCTGCTCACCGGGATCGGCGAGGGGAGTCGCCGCTACGTCCTCGCCCAGTTCACCCAGTTCGGGACCCACGTCCTCGGGATCAACCCCGGCAAGAGCGAGACGGTGGGGATCCCCGGAGTCCTCGGCGGCACCACCCACAAGCTCACCCTCGACGACGCCCTGGCGCTCCTGCGCCTGCCCGCGATCACCCACATGGTGCCGCTGGCCGCCGGCACCGCGCGGGTGGAGGCGGGGGATCGCGGCCGGTCGGTCTACTGCTACGGGGTGACCCCGTCGATCCCCGAGGTGTGGCGGATGCGGGTGCGCCAGGGGCGCCTGTGGCCGCCGGGCGACCCGCGTCGCGGGTCGCCGGTGGCGGTCCTCGGGCCGACCCTGAAGCGGGAGCTCTTCCGCGACGCCCCGGCCCTGGGCCGCTTCGTGCGCATCGCCGGCCGCCGCTTCCGGGTGGTCGGGGTGATGGAGTCGAAGGGGCGGATGCTCGGCTTCGACATCGACGACGCCGCCTACATCCCGGTGGCCACCGCCATGGCCCTCTTCAACCTCGACGAGCTCAACGAGATCGACTGCCTCTTCCGTCCCACCGCCGACCCGGCGCGGGTGGAGGCGGCGGTGCGCACCCTGCTCACCCGCCGCCACGGTGGCCGGGAGGACTTCACCATCACCACCCAGACGGCGATGCTCGACGTCCTCGGCAACGTCATGGGGGTGGTGACGGTGGCGGTGGCGGGGATCGGCGCCATCTCCCTGCTGGTGGGGGCGATCGGCATCCTCACCATGATGTGGATCGCGGTGGGCGAGCGCACCGAGGAGATCGGCCTCGCCCGTGCCCTCGGGGCAACCCGGCGGGAGGTGGAGCTCCTCTTCCTCACCGAGGCGGCGGTCATCGCCGGCGGCGGCGGCGCCCTCGGCCTCGGGGTCGCCGCCTCCACCGGCACCGCCTTGCGCCACCTCGTCCCCGGCCTCCCCTTCCACCTCGCCCCGACGGTCGCCGCTACCGCCTTCGTGGTGGCCACCGCCACCGGCCTGGCCGCCGGTGTCCTGCCCGCCCGCCGCGCCGCCCGCCTCGATCCGGTGGAGGCCCTGCGGGGGGAGTGATGGGCGGCGGTGGCGCCGTGCACGCACTTTGGCGTGGAGGTCATGGGCCTCGCGCAGAGGCGCAGAGGGGTGTCTGCCGGGCCGTGCTCGATTCCGCGACGCCGCCGCGCCTTCATGGCTCCGGCAATGGTTCCCTTCGCGCCTCCGCGTCTCTGAGGATCAGCGGAAACAAGATGTGGCACTAGACCGTAGGGTCGGCAGAGGCCGACCAGACGCCGTCATCTCAAGAAATTACGGTGCTCGGCGGG
>CAZRGD010000042.1:0-12170 GCA_964599505.1 uncultured Nitrospirota bacterium
GCGAAAATCACCGATGCGGCCTCTTCGGTAATTTAAGTCCGACAGGCTCCTAGGCCTTTGTCTCCGCCTCCCGACCCGGTCTACCTCGCTGCACCAGCTCCTCCAGCATCTCACCGATTCGCCCCCGGATCTTCTCCATCAGTGCGTCGTTGCTCCGTGTGGCACCATCGGTCGGGGGGGTAACCTCGATCGCCTCGCCCACCTGGATCGCGGCGGACATGGGGCGGTGGATGGTGGTGTGGTCGGTGAGGTCCTCTTCGAATCGCTCGACGGTCTCCAGTTTCCGCTCGGGGGCACGGGTCTCGAAGATGTAGCCGGGGGAGTAATGGGACATCTGCTGGGCGAGGTAGAGGTCGGCAAGCTGTCGCCACCGCCGGCCTCGCTCTGCCCCGCTCGTCTTTCCCTCGATCATCCCCGGCAGGATCCGGGCGCGGAGCCGCTTGACCCGGGCGACCACGTCGTCGGTGGGAGGCTCGTGGCCGTTGAGCCACTCGCCCTCGATCGGTTCGAGGATCGCCTCGATGGTGCGCCGTAGCCGCGGTCGCAGGTTGCCGGACTGGGGCTCGCCGAGGTACTCGATCTCCTTCAACGCCATCAGGGCGGAGCCGAGCTTGACGATCCGCTGGTTGAGGGGGAGTCGGTCCTGCGGTGCCCACGACAGGCGCTGCTCGATGCGGGAGAGGACCGGCGTCAGGGTCGCGTCGATGTCGCCGTGGAAGAAGTAGCGGATCGCTATTGGGTGGACGACCACCCGACCGTCGGGATGCTCCTTGGCCATCCGCTTGGCGGCGTTGCGGATGACGAAGGAGGTCCCCTCCATGAAGGTTTCGAGGCGGTCATTGGCGCGGCTGACCACCCCCTCGGGGAAGATCACCAGGGGCCGGGTGGCCTGGCTCAAGATCTCGACGGCGGTCTTGAGCGCCTGTTTGTCGAGCCCCTCGCGATAGATGGAGAAGGCGCCGGCCCGGCGCAGATACCAGGTAGCGAAGCGGCTCTGCTTGAAGAGGTGCCAGCTCGCGATGATGAAGAGCAGGGTGGACGCCTCTTGCGCCAGCCGCCCGATGATCAGCGGATCGCTGGGCCGGCAGTGGTTCGGGGTGAGGAGGATCCCGTGGCCGGCGCGTAGCGACGCGCGCAGGTGCTCCACCCCGAAGCACCGGACCTTCCCGATGCCGTACTTGTGTCGCGTCCACCAGGGCAGCAGGGCCCGAAAGAGGGTCGGCCAGACGGTCCCGTGATAGGGGGGTACGAACCGGTAACGCTCTTCGATGATGACCCGGTCCATGGTGAGGAATGGGGGCTATCCGTTGACCATCCGCCGAGGCTGGCCGGTGACCTCGATCACCGACTGCCAGAGGGTGGAGTCGGGGTCGATCTGGTTGCGGCGCGAGGTGACCGCGGCGATCGGGACGTGGGTGAAGATGTTGTTCCACTTACCCACCACCATGTTGGTCTTGCCCGCCATGGCGGCGTGGACCGCGTTGACCCCGAGGAGGGTGCAGTAGATGGAGTCGGAGGCGTTCGCCGGGGTGGCGCGGACGATGTAGCTCGGGTCGATGAACTTGAGGTTCACCTCGTCGTTTCGGTCGCGGAAGTAGGCGTTGATCCGCTCCTTCAGGTAGATGCCGATGTCGTGGAGCCGCTTGTTGCCGGAGGCGTCGTAGGCGTCGTCGTGCTCGAAGAAGGCCTGGCCCGCCCCCTCGGCGACGAGGATCACCGCGTGGTGGCGGGTGACCATGCGGCGGTGCAGCGCCTCCAGGAAGCCGTGCTCTCCCTCCATGTCGAAGGCGACCTCGGGGACGAGGACGAAGTTGGCATCGTTAAGCGCCAGGGCGGCGTTGGCGGTGAGGTAGCCCGATTCGCGCCCCATGAGCTTCACCAGGCCGATGCCGTTGGGCGCCCCCTTCGCCTCCAGGTGCGCCGAGCGGATCGCCGCCACCGCGACGGTGAAGGCGGTCTCGAAGCCGAAGGTTTTTTCGATGTAGCACATGTCGTTGTCGATGGTCTTCGGCAGGCCGACGACGGCGATTTTCAGCCGGCGGGCGAGGATCTCCTCGGCGATCGCCCGGGCGCCGCGCAGGGTGCCGTCGCCGCCGATGCAAAAGAGGATGGAGCAGTTCATCCGCTCCAGGGCGTCGACCATCTCGCCGGTGTCCTGCTGGCCGCGTGAGGAGGAGAGGAAGGAGCCGCCGTCCTCGTGGATTCGTTCGACCACCGACGGGGTGAGCTCGATCACGTCGTGGCCGTAGCGCGGGATAAGCCCCTGGTAGCCGTAGCGGATACCGAGGATGTTGCGCACCCCGTAGCGGTAGTGGAGGCACATGACCAGCGACCGGATGACGTCGTTGATTCCCGGGCAGAGGCCGCCGCAGGAGACGATCGCCGCCTTGGTCTTGGTCGGGTCGAAGTAGATCTCCTTGCGCGGCCCGGCGCGCTCGAAAGAGGGCGGCTCCTCGCCGCGGGCGAGCTGGTCGCTTACCCGGTCGAGGCAGACGTCGTGGAGGATGCGCTCGCCGTCGGGGACGAAGTCATCGGTACCGACCGGCGAGGGGATGTGGCACGGGCCGAGGGCCTCAATGGTGAAATCGTTGGCGTCGGACATGGGGACTCCCTGGGGGGGCGAGGCGCGGATTGGCGCCTCCCGCGAGTCGCATCATGGTACCGATGGCATCGGCTCGAAAAGATCCAGCCGCGGGACCCCTGTCTTTCCGTTCGTCCGAGGGGAAGGAATCTCCACGGTCGGTCGTTGTGGTGGCCAGCATCGAAACCGAAAGACTCTACTTTGACCCGTCATGCCCCGGACTGGCATCGTCCGACCACCGCCGACATCGGGTGGGCGTCCATTGAGAGGAATCCATGAAGGCGATTCAGCAATTCCACGTCCTACCCACCCTGCCGGCGCCGTTGGAGCGGCTGCGCGAGCTTGCCTACAATCTCCGCTGGTCGTGGGACGCCGACACCATCGGCCTCTTCTTCCGCATCGACCGCGACCTGTGGGAGCGGACCGGCCGCAACCCGGTGGCGCTCCTCGGGGCGGTGAGCCAGGAGCGGCTGGAAGAGCTGGCGACCGATGACCGCTTCCTCAACCACCTGCGGAGGGTCGGCGAGGACTTCGACGACTACATGCGCGCCGAGGCGGTGTGGTACGACCGCTGTCACCCCTCGGGAGATTCAGAGGCGTGCGTTGCCTACTTCTGTGCCGAGTTTGGGATCACCGACTGCCTCGCGATCTACTCCGGCGGCCTCGGGATCCTCGCCGGCGACCACCTGAAGTCCGCCTCCGACCTTGGTGTCCCCCTGGTCGGAGTGGGCCTCTTCTACCAGGGCGGCTATTTCCACCAGTACCTGAACGCCGACGGCTGGCAGCAGGAGCGGTATCCGCTCAACCAGGTGGATCAGATGCCCATGACCCTGGTGCGCGACGGTTCGGGGCAGCCGATTACCGTGACCCTGCGGGACCCCAAGGGCGAGGTGCACCTCCACATCTGGCTGGCGCAGGTGGGGCGTATCGCCCTCTACCTCCTGGACTCGAACGTCGCCACCAACCGCCCCGAGGACCGGGGGATTACCGGCGAGCTCTATGGCGGAGATCAGGAGATGCGCATCCGCCAGGAGCGGGTCCTCGGGATCGGCGGCCTGCGGGCGCTGCAGGCGCTCGGGGTCGACTGCAAGGTCTTCCACATGAACGAGGGCCACGCCGGCTTCCTCGCCATCGAGCGGATCCGCCAGGCGTGCACCAACCTCGGCCTCACCTTCGACGAGGCGGAGGAGCTCGCCCGCGCCACGCAGGTCTTCACCACCCACACCCCGGTGCCGGCCGGGATCGACCTCTTCGACCCGACCCTCATCGACCGCTACTTCAACAACGTCTACGGCGAGCTCGGCGTTGATCGCGACCGCTTTCTCGCCCTTGGCCGTGAGGATCCGACGAACACCACCTCGCCCTTTTCCATGGCGGTCCTCTGCCTCCGCCTGTCGCGCCACGCCAACGGCGTCAGCCGCCTGCACGGCCAGGTGTCGCGGGAGATGTTCCATTCGCTTTATCCCGGTGCCCTCGACGCGGAGGTGCCGATCGGTCACGTCACCAACGGCGTCCACTACCCGAGCTGGATCTCCAAAGAGCTCGCCGAGCTCTACGACCGCTACCTCGGCCCCAAGTGGCAGTACGCACCGGCGGATGATGTGGTGTGGGGGCGGATCCGTGAGGTTCCCGACGAAGAGCTGTGGCGCACCCACTGTCGCCGGCGCGAGCGTCTCGTCGCCTTCGCCCGGCGCCATCTCGCCACCCAGCTCGAACACCGCTCGGCGCCTCCGTCGCAGGCGCGTCAGGCGCGCCAGTCGCTCTCCATCGACACCCTCACCATCGGCTTTGCCCGCCGTTTCGCCACCTACAAGCGAGCGACGCTGCTGCTCCACGACCCCGAGCGCCTCGTGCGCCTGCTCATGGACGCGGAGCGGCCGGTGCAGATCCTCATCGCCGGCAAGGCGCACCCGCGCGACCACGCCGGAAAGGAGCTCATCCGCCAGTGGCTCCACTTCGCCCGCGACGAGCGGATGCGTAACCACGTCGTCTTCCTGGAGGACTACGACATGTCCGTCGCCCGCTACCTGGTGCAGGGGGCGGACGTCTGGCTCAACACCCCCCTGCGTCCCCTGGAGGCGTCGGGGACCTCGGGGATGAAGGCGGCGGCGAACGGCGTCCTCAACCTGTCGATCCTCGACGGCTGGTGGGACGAGGCGTTCGAGCCCGGGGTGGGGTGGGCGATCGGCGGCCACGAGGAGTACGAGGACCGCGAGGAGCAGGACCGGGTCGAGGCCTCCGCCCTCTACGACCTTCTGGAGAAGGAGGTGGTCCCCGCCTTCTATGAACGGCGACGCGACGGCATCCCCGAGGGGTGGATCCAGATGATGCAGCACTCCCTGGCCACCCTCGGCCCCACCTTCTCCTCCCACCGGATGGTCTCCCAGTACGCCGAGGAGCACTACGCCCCGATCGCCGCCCGCTGTGTCCTGGAGGAGGGTGCGGATGCGGCGCAAGCGCGCAACGTCGCCGAATGGCGGGCGCGGGTGGTGCGGGCGTGGCCGCGGCTTCGTATCGTCTCAGTGGAGAGCGACGGGGCGCCGGAACAGCAGGTGGGCGATCGTGTCGAGGTCCGGGTGGTGGTCGATCTGGCGGGGCTGCCGGCACGGGACGTCGCCACCCAGCTCTACTATGGCCGCGTCGACCCCCTCGCGGAGATCACCAACGGTGCGCTGCAGCGACTCGATCCCGACGACGACGACGCCACCGGTGAGATCACCTTCCGCGGTGCCATCCCGTGTCGGACAAGCGGCAAGCTCGGCTACGCCGTGCGCGTTGTTCCCTTCCAGTTGGAGCTCGGCGAAGACATCGCCGGCGGGCTGATCCGCTGGTGGCAGCCGTAAGGCAGAGCGTGCGGTCTGCGTTGCAGACCGCAGAGGCGGCGCGTCGCGCCGCCGGGGGAGGGAGGGTGGCACCGGGCGCCGGCTCCTACCGCGCTGCCTCCAGGGCGCCGTTGCGTTCGGTTGGAGCGTCCATGCTCCTTCATCGAAATCGCTATCGGGATCGAAATCGTCTGTCCCGTCGCCATGGGCCGCATGCTCCTCGCGAACTCGGTAGCCTCTGACGCCGAGACGGGTGAGCAGGGTCACGACTTGTCGATCCCGATAGCGATCCCGATCCCGATTTCGATAGTCCCAATGTGGGAGCGCGAGGGTGGCGCCGGAATGTGGATGCACCGGTAGGAGCGAGCTCCCGCTCGCGATCGGGGCCGCCGGCCCCGCCGGCCCCCCGATCTCATGATGGCGCCGGAATCGCCGCGGGGACGCGGCTCCTACCGTGGGGCCGCGGGGGGGGCGGTGGGATGTCGGTTTGCGGGTAGGAGCGGCGTCTCGCCGCGATACGGGGCCTTTGGCCCCGCCGGCCCCCCATCTCAAGATGGGGCCGGAATCGTCGGCGGGAGCCGGCTCCAACCGAGGCTTGGACCGTACGGTGTCGGGAGGGTGGTACCCTGCGCGGCCATGATTCGGCGACACTCCTCCTTCCTGCTCTGTGGGGCGCTGGCAGTGCTGGCCCTTCTCGCCGGCTGCCGTCACCCGCCGGCGGCGCATACCTATACCTCCATCCAGATGGACACGGTGGTGGAGGTGACGGTGAACGGCGGCGCGGAGCGTCGGGCGCGCACCCTCGCCCAGGAGGTTTTCGCCCTCTTTGACCGGGTCGAGAAGGAGATGAGCCGCTTCCGCGACGACTCCACCGTCTCGGCGATCGATCGCAATGCACCGCGCTGGACCCCCATCTCTCCCGACCTCGCCACGGTGTTGCGCGAGGCGGTGGGGATCGCCGCCCGTTCCAAGGGCGCCTTCGATCCGACCATCGGCGCGGTCTCTGAGCTTTGGGGCTTTGGTGCTGGTGGGGGCCACATTCCCGAGCCCAAGGCCCTGGCAGGTGCGCTGGCCACGGTCAGCTACCATCGCCTCGCCGTGGAGCAGAAGCGCGCCCGGCTCATTTACCCCGGTACCCGTCTCGACCTTGGGGGGATCGCCAAGGGGTACGCGGTGGACCGCGCCGCCGAGCTCCTCGCCAAGGCGGGGGTGAAGGGGGCGATCGTCAACGCCGGAGGGGACATCCGTGTCCTCGGTGAACGACCGGGCGGCGGGCCGTGGCACATCGGTATCCAGCACCCGCGCAAGCCCGAGGCCCTGCTCACCAAGCTCGACATCACCGACATGGCGGTGGTTACCTCGGGCGACTACGAGCGGTATTTCATGAAGGGTGGCATTCGCTACCACCATATTCTCGACCCGGCCACCGGCGAGCCGGCGCGCGGCTGTCAGTCGGTCACTGTGGTCACCAAGAGCGCGATGGCCGGCGACGCCCTCGCCACCGCCTGCTTCGTCCTCGGCCCCGAGCGCGGCATGGCGCTGCTGAAGCAGGCGGGGGTCGCGCAGGCAATCATCGTCGATGCGAAGGGTAGGATCTCGCGCCTCCACCCAGCCGCGCCATAACCCCCATCATCGGGTGGGCCTCGTGCAGGGACGCGGAGGTCGCCTCCCGCTTCACGGGCGGCGAGGTGCGCAACCGTGCACGCCTGGAAGGCGCATCACTCACCGCCAAGACGCAGCCGACGATCCAGGTCCTTCCGGCCCCTTAGCTCCAGGGCGGCCGGTGCGATATGGTGGCCAGCCTTGCGGGGCACAGTAGGGGCAATCTCGATTCGACGGTATGGAGGAGGGCGACATGAAGAAGGCAATCATCACCGGTGTCACCGGCCAGGACGGCGCCTATCTGGCGGAGTTGCTCCTGGAAAAGGGGTATGAGGTCCACGGGATCAAGCGGCGGTCGTCATCGTTCAACACCGCGCGTATCGATCACCTCTATGTCGATCCCCATGACCGTAACGCGCAGTTCTTTCTCCACTACGGTGATCTAAGCGACGCCACCAACCTCATTCGCATCATGCAGGAGGTGCAGCCGGACGAGGTCTACAACCTCGCGGCCCAGTCGCACGTGGCGGTCTCCTTCGAAACCCCCGAGTACACCGGCGACTCGGTGGGGCTCGGGACCCTCAGGCTGCTGGATGCGATCCGGATGCTCGGGCTGGAAAAGAAGACGCGCTTCTACCAGGCCTCCACCAGCGAGCTCTACGGCAAGGTGCAGGAGGTGCCGCAGACGGAGCGGACGCCGTTTTACCCGCGCTCGCCGTACGCCGCGGCGAAGCTCTACAGCTACTGGATCACGGTGAACTACCGCGAGGCGTACGGCATCTTCGCGTCCAACGGCATCCTCTTCAACCACGAGTCGGAGCAGCGCGGCGAGACCTTCGTCACCCGCAAGATTACCCGCGCCGCGGCGCGCATCTCGTTGGGGCTGGAGGAGACCCTGTTCCTCGGCAACCTCGATTCGAAGCGCGACTGGGGGTACGCCCCGGAGTACGTGGAGGGGATGTGGCGGATCCTCCAGCACCACGAGCCGGACGACTTTGTCCTCGCCACCGGTGAGACCCATTCGGTACGCGAGTTCGTCGAGCACGCCTTCGCCGCGGTGGAGCTACCGATCGAGTGGCGTGGCGAGGGGGTGGACGAGGTCGGGGTGGTAGCGGGGAGCGACCGGGTGGTGGTGCGCATCGATCCGCGCTACTTCCGTCCCACGGATGTCGATCTGCTCATCGGCGACCCGAGCAAGTCGAGGGAGCTCCTCGGCTGGCAGCCGCAGGTCACCTTCGAGGCCCTCGTCGGCCGCATGGTTGCCTCGGACCTGGAGGCGGCGCGACGTGAGGTCCACATGAACAGCTACGGGGACAATGGGTAGGAGTGGGCCATGCCTGCGATCCGGAGTCCTCGGCATGCCGGTCCGGAGGAGCCATGTCGCGGGCATGGCCCGCTCCTACCATTCGTGGGTAGTACCTGCGTACCTCTGAGCGCCCACTTCCTCTCCGCCTGTGGCGCGGATCGCGGGTACAACCCGCTCCTACCCCATGCGTGCCCGCCTCCTCGACATCTACCAGCGGCTATACGCCGCCTTCGGGCCGCAGCACTGGTGGCCGGGGGACTCCCCCTTCGAGGTGGCGGTGGGGGCGGTGCTGACCCAGAACACCGCTTGGCGCAATGTCGAGCGCGCGATCGACAACCTGAAGCGCGCCGACCGCCTCGCCCTGGAGCCTCTGCTCGTCCTCTCTCACGAGGAGCTGGCCGAGCTCCTGCGACCGGCCGGTTACTTCAACGTCAAGGCACGACGGTTGCGCAATCTCCTCTGCCACCTGGATGACCACGGCGGGGAGATCACCGCCTACCTCGCCGGCGACCTCGACACCCGCCGCGCCGAGCTTCTGGATGTGAACGGCCTCGGGCCGGAGACGGTCGACTCGATCCTCCTGTACGCCGGCAACCGCCCCACATTCGTCTGCGACGCCTACACCCGGCGGCTCCTCACCCGCCACGGCCTGATCGACGAGGGGGCGACCTACGAGGAGATGCGTGCGCTCTTCATGAACCACCTGCCCGAGGAGGTGGCGCTGTACAACGAGTACCACGCCCTCATCGTCCGCACCGGCTACCACTACTGCAAGCCGCGGCCGCGCTGCGAGAGCTGCCCCCTGGCGCCGCTGCTGCCGTGATCTGTGATTCGCCGGCGGCCGAGAAGACCGGCGCCGAGCTGTCGGTGCATTGGTAGGAGCGAGCTCCTGCTCGCGATCCGCGCCGTGGGCGCGGCCGGCCCCCCGATCTCAAGATGGGGCCTGCTCGCCGGCGGGGGCCGGCTCCTACCTCTCAGCCAGGGGGAAGGGCGCCGGCCTTTGTGGGCTGCACGGCAGCCCGCATCACTCCGCCTGGGCCACCTCGGTCGTCTTCTTGGCGGGTGGCAGGGCGGGGAGCCAGCCGGCCGGGCTCGGACGGCCGCGGTGGAAGGCGAGGAGGAGGTCGGCATAGCGGGTACGCAGGGGGATGAACCAGTAGCTCGACGGCAGCCCGTCGTGGTCGGCGAGGAAGTTGTGGACCGACTCGGCCGGCAGCCGGTGGGCTACCTCGTTCGGGGTGAGGGCGCCGCCGGCGAGGTAGTGGGCGGTGGTGGCGTCGAGGGGGCGGAGCCGATCCGGGGCGATCACGTAGAGGGGGCGGTGGCGGCTCAGGGCCTCGCGGCGCAGGGCCTGGGCCGCCTCCGGATCTTCGGGCATCTCCATCACCGCGTAGACCGGGAATCGGTCGGCGTGGGCGACGAGCTCGTTCGCCGGCGGCGGCAGGCGGCGCGCCGTCTCCATGTCCACTGTGTAAAAGGCGGAGTCGGCGAAGACCACCATCGCCGTGTGCTGGCGAAAGACGGTCCACGTCCCGAAGCTGAAGGCGATCACCTGGAGGGTGACCACCACCGAGTAGTCGGCGAGGAGCTGGCGGCGCGACTTCTTCGGGTTGAAGATGATCAGGGTGATGACCGGCCCGAGGATGCAGTCTACCGCCAGGACCAGGCGTAGCCCCTGCCAGCCGCCGTCGGCGAAGAAGTAGGGGAGGGGGTACCAGTAGGCGGCGAGCAGCGCGCTGAGCCCGGTCGCCACCAGCGCGCTCGCCAGCAGGTGAATCGCAAATGCTTTGATCCTCTCGTGCGCCATGTCGGTCTCCTTGGGTGGGCTACACCGGAAGGATCGGCAGACATGCCGTGAGGCTTCACCTCTACGGGCGGCTTAGGGCTCGCGAATTCTCGGAAGTTATTTCTTCGTGAGCCCTTAATCCCCCGGATGGTCTGCGTGGCGCAGGAGCCAGTAGGCGATGACCATCGCCACGATCAGGCCACCGGCGGCCGCCACCTCCATGAGGGCGTGGCGG
Source organism: uncultured Nitrospirota bacterium (assembly GCA_964599505.1). Taxonomy (GTDB): domain Bacteria; phylum CG2-30-53-67; class CG2-30-53-67; order CG2-30-70-394; family CG2-30-70-394; genus CG2-30-70-394. The sequence goes on from CAZRGD010000042.1 coordinate 10,333, forward strand.
AAGGCGACTGACTCCTGGAGTCCTACCTCCATGGAGAGCTGCGCCTCCACCACCAGGATCCGGCGGATGGAGGAGATGATGACGATGTAGAGAAAGGGGTAGAGGGAGAAGCGACGCCGCTGGAGATGGCGGACGATGGTCGCCACCACCTCCATGATGATGAGGACGAAGAGGATGTCGTTGATCGACTTCAGCAGGCCGTGGGCCGACGGGTCGCGGAAGCCGGCGACGCTGTGGCCGATCATCAGGATGGCCGCGGCGAAGAGGACCACCGCTGCCAGGACGTGGACCCCGTGGTCGGCGACTTGGAGGGCGCGGGTAATCCGGCTCTCCTTCGGCTCATCCTCGTGGCTATGGGTGGCGATGGGCATGGCGTGGCTCCGGCTCGGGCTCGTCGATCTCCTCGCTCTCGTCGTCGTCGAAGAGCATCCGGTACTTCGGCCCCTCGGGGTCGTCGAACTGGCCGCTCCGCAGGGCCCAAAAGAAGACCATGAGGAAGCCGAGGCCGAGGCAGAGGGAGAGGCCGATGAGGGGGACGAGGGAGGTCACGGGAGGAGCGTACCGCTTTCTGCGATCGGCTTTCAGCCCTGCTTTGTGCCCGGAGCTGTTGCGGTGCGCGGAGAGCTGAATGCGCTGTCAGGAGCAACAGGGCGCGGTGGAGGACTCGGCGCTCCCGCCCCGGCAAGCAGCCCTTCGGCCCTGTGTTACGTAGAGCGCAGCAATGCGCTACTACGTGCAGCAAATTGCTACAGGAGTACGTGTCCATGGCAACCCCCCTGCGGTTGAGTGATGAGTTGGTTCGTGAGGCAGAGTTGGAGGGGCGCCTCAGCAAACGGACGATCCCGAAGCAGATCGAGCTATGGGCGGAGATCGGCAAGCAGGTAGCCGGCCTGCTCAGGCCCGGCGATCTGGTGGCGATCACCCAGGGATTTGCGCGGTTGCGTGTCGAAGCCGCCGCGTCGCAACCGGTGGACCCGGAAGAGGTCTTGGCCGCGGTTGAGCAAGATCGAGCCAGTGGTCGTCTGAGCGCAGGGGTGACTCGGGCGTCGTTCTTTTACGAGGCGAGCCGATCACATCCGGGGCTGCTCGACCGCGTGCAGTCCGACGGCACACGGGAGACCGGCCGTTTCCACGAGGGCCATTTCGTCCAGGAGCGATCCGTTTCGCCTGGTTGCGCGGCTCACGGCCGGCGCGCTGCAACACCAAGGCGCGCCGTTGCCCGGTTGGGCAGAGGAGATCTTGGGCGGCTACCTGTAACGTGGGTCAGCGCTCAGCTTTCAGCAGACGACGGGCGCGATTTTCGACCCGCGCGGTTCGCGGATCGCTGAATGCTGAAAGCCGATCGCTTCGACAACAGCCGCAGGCTGTTGAGGGTCACGGTGAGGGACGAGGCGGCCATGGCGGCGGCGGCGAAGAGCGGCAGCATGAGGCCGGCGGCGGCCAGCGGCAGGGTGATCAGGTTGTAGGCGACGGCGAGGACGTAGTTCTCGCGGATGGTGCGGCGCGCTGCCCGCGCCACCGCTACCGCCTCGGCCAGGGCTCCGAGATCCTCACCCAGCAGGAGGACGTCCGCCGCCTCCACCGCCACGTCCAGCCCCCGGGCCAGCGCGATGCCGACGTCGGCGGCGGCGAGCGCCGGGGCGTCGTTGATCCCGTCGCCCACCATCGCCACCGGCCCGGCCGCCCGCGCCGCCTCCACCCGCGCGAGCTTCGCCTCCGCCGACAGCCCCGCCCCCCCGCGCGGCAGGCGGCGGCGGCTCGCGATGCCCGCGCCCCGGCCCCAGCCCCCGGCCGGGACCCGGGCTCCCGAGCACGCCGCCGGCGCCATCGCACCCACC
>CAZRGD010000043.1:0-11900 GCA_964599505.1 uncultured Nitrospirota bacterium
GTACCTTCTTGAGATGACGGCGTCGGTCGGCTGAAGCCGACCCTACGGTCTGGTGCCACATCTTGTTTTCGCTGATCCTCAGAGGCGTAGAGGGGTGATGGGTTGGGGCCACAGCGGCGCGAGGTGCGAGGAGTTTGTGGATGTTGCCCCGGGTCGCGGTGTTCGTTTTGCAGGGTCGCGTGGAATATAGGGCCATGGCCCACCTTCCCAGCGACACCAGAACCCCGTTCTTATGCCGGAGACGTCCCGATAACGAATCCGCACCTCTCCGCGCCTCTGCGTCTCTGCGCGAGCTTGGCCTTCCAAGCCGAAGATGTCCCCCGTCCGGCCACCGGTGACGTCCAACTTTGTGCGTCTACTCGTTTCCATTTGGGGCTCGCCCTTCGTGGTCTGTGGCCTTTTCCCCCAACAGATTGATCCGGTGGGCCAGGCAGGCGGCGCCAAAACCATTGTCGATGTTGACCACCCCGACGCCTGGGGCGCAGGCGTTGAGCATGGTGAGGAGCGGCGCGATGCCGCCGAAGCTGGCGCCGTAGCCGGTGGAGGTGGGGACCGCGATGAGCGGCCGATCGCTGAGGCCGGCTGCCACCGTGGGCAGGACCCCGTCCATCCCCGCGATCGCCACCACCACCCGGGCACCATGGAGGGCCGGCAGGTGGGCGAGGAGCCGGTGGAGGCCGGCGACCCCGACGTCGTAGAGCGGCGTGACCCGCGATCCGAGCCACTCGGCCACCACCCGCGCCTCCTCCGCCACCGGGAGGTCGGCGGTGCCGGCGGAAAGCAGGCAGATCTCGCCAACCCCCGCCTTCGGGGCGTCCACGGTGATTGCCCGCGCCTGCTCGTGGTACTGCGCCGCGGGAAGCCGCTTGGCCACCGCCGCGAAGTCCTCGGGGGTGGCGCGGGTCGCCAGCAGCCGGCCGCTCTGCTCGACGATCCGGGAGGCGATCGCCGCCACCTGGGCCCCCCCCTTGCCGGGGCAGTAGACCACCTCACCGATCCCCTGGCGCAGGGCGCGGTGGTGGTCGAGGCGGGCATAGGTGACCCCACCGTCGGCCAGAGGCTCGTACGGCAGGTGGCGGAGAGAGGTGAGCGCGGCCTCCACCGAGGTGGCGCCCGCGGCCACCTGCTCCAGAAGCTCCCGTACCCCCTCCGCATCCATCATCGCCCTTTCAGAAAGGCGAGGGTCTCCTTGAAGAGCTCGCCGCGCGCCTCGCCGAGGAGACCCATGAGGACGGCCCCGGTAGAGGTGATCGAGCCCCCCGCCTCGCGCATCAGCCCGAGGCCGATGGCGTGGTTCTCCGGCTGGACGTCGATGACGAGGAGGCAGCAACGCGTGGGATGGAGTGGGCCCATGGGTCGATAGCGTAGTGCGCCGGGGCTGGGGTCGCCACTCGCGGAGGGGCGAGTACTCAGCAATGAGTTGAACGGGGCCGATAAGCCATCGGTGAGTCGAACCTGGGTAATCCGTTTCACAGGTATGAAGCGAGTCGAGCCATTGGAGTTTTATCGAGAACGGTCCTGTCCCTGAAATAGCAGTGACTTGGAGCCGTCGGCAGGCCTGGCATCGCAGTTGCAGTCTGGACCGCGAAGGCATCGCAGCTATCGCCCGCTCCCTGAGCCATCGAGGTACTCCGTGAGATACCACCTAGATTCTGCACTCCTTCGGCATTCGGCCGCCGATTCAGGCCCTTCTGCGGCGTTGGCTTCACCGATTTCGTGCTCGCCGTACCTCAAGTACGCCGGCGCCGAAATCGGCTCGCCGCCTTGCAGAAGGACCTGCCTCGACGCCCTCGGTGCTCGAAGGATTGCAGAATCTAGGTGCCACCTACTGTCCCTCCTCCGACTGCCGCGCGACGCCGCCAACGCGGGCTTCACCCTGATCGAGGTGATGACCACCATGGCGCTCATGTCGATCGTCCTGAGCCTGGGCGTTCCCGAGCTCCACGGGCTGATCTCCGACAGCCGCATGGTGACCGGTGTCAACGACCTGGTCCGCGACGCCAACGCCGCACGCAGTGAGGCGGTGAAGCGGGGCGGCCGGGTGACCTTGTGTACGAGCAACGACGCGACGACCTGCGGCGGACTCGGAGACTGGGCCTCCGGGTGGATCGCCTTCGTCGACACCAATGGCAACGCCACGGTGGACGGGGGGGAGAAGATCGTTCGTGTCCACGGTGCGGCCGGCGGGACGATGAAGATGGTCGGTACCGCGGCGATTGCCGACTACGTCTCTTTCAGCGGTACCGGTGAGCCCCGCACCCCCGCCGGCGCGGCGCAGAGCGGCAGCGTAAAGGTGTGTGACGACCGTACCGGCAACGTCGGCAAATCGATCGTCCTGCTGGCCTCCGGCTCCATCCGATCGACCGAGGGGGTGACCTGCCCATGAAGACGCGAATCTCGGAGCAGGGTTTCACCCTCGTCGAGGTGATGGTCACGGCGGCGGTCATGTCCTTTGGTCTCCTCGGCCTCGCCGCCCTGCAGTCCACCGGTCTGCGAGGCAACGACAACGCCTACGCCCGTTCCCAGGCGACGATCGCCGCCGGTGAGATCGTCGATCGCATGCGCGCGAACCGTACCGCGGCGCAGACCAACGGGAGCTACGACATCACCCTCGCGACTGACGCCCCGGCCCCCGGCGATTGCACCGGCGCCACCTGCACCCCCGCGCAGATGGCCACCTATGACGTGGGTACCTGGCTCTCCTCCGTAGCCGCTGCCCTCCCCAGCGGGGACGGCTCCATCGCCTGTGGCCCGGGCAATGCGGTCTGCACGGTGGTCGTCCAGTGGCAACAGGGCAGCGGCCCGGTCCAGCAGTTCACCCTCACGACGCAACTTTAGGGCCCGCAAAAGAAATAACTCCATGTTTTCGCATCCCATCTTCACGCCGGTTTCGGCCGCTCCTCAATCGCGAAATCCTCACCGTAGTCCGGCTACGCCTGCGGTTTCGCTCAATCGTCGCGACCAAATCAAACGTAAATCTGGGCGCGAAAACACGCAGTTATGTCTTTGCGAGCCCTTAGCCATGAACCCTCTCTCCTTCCGGCGCTCCGAGCGCGGCTTTAGCCTCATCGAGGTGATGGTCTCTCTGGTGGTCGGGATGATCCTCACCTCGGGGCTCTTGCGGATCATGAGTAGCGGCAAGCGGATCTACCGCGTCGGCGCGAACCTCTCCCAGATGCTCGACAGCGGTCGCTTTGCCACCCACTACCTGCAGCGGGAGGTGCGCGAGGCAGGCAATATCGGCTGTCCCGACCTCGCCGCGGTTACCCCGGCAAGCGACCTGGTGGGGGCGCCGGCCGTGCTCCTTCCCACGAATGTTGTGGGCGGGGTCGACAACATCGCCGCGGGCAATGCGTATAACGCCACCGCGGGGAGTGATGTCCTCTCGATCAGTAAGGCTGCAACCCCGTATCGCAGACTGAGCGTGGCGATGGCCACGCCATCCGCGGCGCTCCAGATCACCACCGGTGGCGCAGGCATTGGCGCCAACGACGTGGTGCTCGTCTCCGATTGCGGTAGTGGCGATGTCTTCTTCGTGAGCGGCGCCACAGCCGGTGGGGGTGGCATAAGCCTCGCCCACGCCGCCGGGGGAAATAGCTCTGGCAATCTCAGCAAGGCGTATGGGACCGATGCCACGGTGATGAGCCTCCAGTTCGTGGTCTTCTTCGTCAAACCGAACCCCTCGGGTATCCCCGCCCTGTGGCGGCAGGATCAGAGCGGCGTGCCGGTGGAGTTGGTGGACGGCGTAGAAGACATGCAGGTCCGTTACGGCGAGGACACCGACGGCGACGGCGTCGCCAACCAATACGCCACCGCCGCCGCGGTCGCCGACTGGAGTCAGGTGGTCACCGTGCGGATGAACCTTCTGCTGGTCTCCGACGACGACAACATTGCGCGTGTAGCCCAGCCGTACACCTTCGATGGGGTGACCGTGACCCCGACCGATCGGCGGCTCCGGCGTGTCTTTACTACCACCGTGGCCCTGCGCGGGAGGACCCTATGAAGCCGACGGCCGAGCGAGACCAGGGCGAGCGTGGCGCTGTCCTTGTGGTCAGCCTCTTTTTGCTCGTCATCCTCACCCTCCTGGGGGTGACCTCGATGCAGGGGACGACCATGGAGACCCGGATCGCGAGCAACCGCGAGGACCGGGCCACCGCCTTCGAGGCTGCAGAGGCGGCGCTGCGTCAGGGCGAAGCCGTGGTTCAGGCGATGACATCCGCGCCGATCCCGGTGGACGCCACCTGTGTCGCCAACTGTGTGGTCTGGGCGCCCAATGCGCTCTTTGCCGACTATGACGCCTATGACGACTCGGCGGTGTGGGCGGATCCGCGTATCCCCGTGGCGCCGGATGCCTTGGCCGGGGTCGCGGCGCCACCGGCGTACACCATTGAGCTCGTCAGTATCGACCCCTCCGGCGGCAGCCTTCTCGTAGGCTCGACGGGTCGCATGTACTACTTCCAGGTCACTGCACGGGGGGTCGGGGCGAGCACCGCTGCCCACGTGGTCCTGCAGAGCAACGTGGTGAAGTTCTTCTGATGGTGGTGTGGCTGGGGGAATGAAAGGGGTACCGATATGAGAACGAAACGTCTTTCAACCTCCATCATCGTAATCGCCATGGTGGTGGTGTACGCAGCGGTGATCGAGGCGGGCGCGGCGAGCCTGAACCTCGCCACCACGCCGCTCTACGTGACGACGATGTTGAAGCCCAACATCCTCGTCATCCTCGATAATTCCAACAGCATGGACGAGGACGCCAGCGGCTCCGCGGTGGGGAGCGCGGCGCCCACGAGCAAATCGGAGATCGCCCGCACCGTCATCAAGAATCTGATTGCCGCATACACTGGCCAGATCAACCTTGGCCTCATGGCGTATCAGCAGTCGAATGTCCAGGCGATGTCCCTGCACAACTCGCCCTATGACGCGAGCTTCGATCCCGCCAACTACGACCCCACCTTTGCCGGCTCGCGTGACTCATCCACCAAGCGGTTTCGGGTTCCCAATGCGTCGAATCCGGGGAGCTACGTCTACTACAACGTGGCCCTTCCCTTTTACGCCGGTGGTAACTTCGGCCACGCCTTTTGCTACTCGGCCACGGCAAACGCATTCGACAATGGGGAGAACCCGGTCACTGGCCCGTGGGATACCTACGACTGTTACCACGCCATGACTCTCGCCGCGGACAACCCCGCGGGCCTCTCGAACCACTGGTTCAAGTCCCAGTTTTTTCCCACCGACTCCGACCTCGCCCAGGGGATCGTCGACTTCGGAACCTTCCTCACCTGGGACTATGTGGGGCCCACCTGGTTTTCGGATAGCTCGCCGGGGCGCGGCTATGTCCACGTGCCGATTGGGGACCTGAACAATCCGGCCCAGGTGGCGGCGTTGAACCTGAAGCTGGGGACCTCGCAATTCGCCGTCAATGGTCCCACCAACCCGGGCCTGCCCCTGGAGAACGCCGGCAATACTCCGATCGAGGGGACGCTCCTCACCGCGCGTGACTACTTCGCTGGCACCCTCGCCAATTCTGGCGAGGGTGGACCGCTGGCCGCCCCGCCCGCCTCGTGTGGCAAGGACTACGTGGTCCTGGTGACCGATGGTCTTCCCTCCACCGACCACAATGGCAATGTAATCGCCAATCCGGCGCTGGCGATTAATGGCGCGGCGGCGGCGGCCGGGACGCTGGCGGCGGCGGGGGTGAAAAGTTACGTGGTGGGTTTTGCCCTTCCCTATGGCGTCGACCCCACCACCCTCGATCAACTCGCCGCCGCCGGTGGCACGGTGAACGCACTCCATGCCGGTGACGCCGCCTCCCTCTCGGCGGCGCTCAACGCGGTCTTTGCCAGCATTATGGCGGATGCCAGCTCCGCCGCCTCCATCGCCCTCGACTCGGGTTCGATCAGCATCAACAACCACCTCTACCAGGGGCGGTTCACCCACTTCAGCGCCACGGACTGGAGCGGCCAGCTTCTCTCCCTGCCGATCGCGGCGGACGGGAGCATGGGTGCTCCCGAGTGGGATGCGGGCAACCTCCTCGCGGGGGTCGCGCCCACCAACCGGGTGATCGCGACCTTCAATCGGACGACCGGCAGCGCGATCCCCTTCCGCTGGGGGAGTCTGGATGCCACCCAGCAAGCGGCGCTCAACACCAGCCCCACCACCGGCGTCGCGGATGGTCAGGGCGCGGCGCGTCTCGATTATGTGCGGGGCGATGCTACCCACGAAGGGGCGGGTAACAACTACCGGGAGCGTGACTCCCGCCTCGGCGATATCGTTCACTCCACGCCGGTCTACGTGGGAGCACCCGACGCCCTCTACACCGACACCCTGGAGGCGGCACCGTACTCTACCTTCCGGAATGGGGAGAGCGGGCGGACCAAGGTGGTCTACGTGGGGGCGAACGACGGGATGCTCCATGCTTTCAACGCGACTACCGGGGGGGAGCTCTTCGCCTACGTCCCGAGCGCGGTGATCGGTCATCTCAACCAGCTCACCAACCCCGCCTATGTGCACCGGTACTACGTCGACGGCAGTCCGGCGGTGGCGGACGCCTATTTTGGCGGTACATGGCACACGGTTCTGGCCGGCGGTCTGCGTGCCGGGGGGCAGGCGGTCTATGCCCTGGACGTGAGCGATCCCGCAGCTCTGGGTAGCGAAGCGGCCCTTGCGGCGCACGTCCTGTGGGAGTTCAGTGACCAGGACGACGCCGACATGGGCTACTCCTTCAGCACCCCGGCCATCGCCCGCATGCACAGCGGCCAGTGGGTGGCGATCTTTGGCAATGGTTACAACAACAACGAGGCGGACGGCGCCGCCAGTGCCAGTGGCGACGCGGTCCTCTACATCGTCGACCTTGCTACCGGCGCCCTGGTTCGCAAGATCGATACGGGCGTGGGGGTGGCTGCGGATCCCGAAGGTCTGGGCAGGCCGAACGGCCTGGCGAGTCCGGCGGTGGCAGATGTGGATGGCGATGGGATCGCCGATTACGCCTACGTGGGTGACCTCTTCGGCAATCTGTGGAAGTTTGATCTGAGCAGCGCCAACTCCGCCGCCTGGGACGTGGCCTATCGTCCGGCGGGGGTTCCGGCTCCCCTCTTCCGGGCGCGTGCCGCGGACGGAAGCATCCAGCCGATCACCGCCCGGCCACAGGTGGGGCGCAGTGGTCTGGGGCAGACGGGTGGCATGATGATCTACTTCGGCACGGGTAAGTATTTCGAGGTGGGCGACAACACCTCCGCGGGCCAGGCCACCCAGACCTTCTACGGGCTTTGGGACAAAAACGATGGTGTGGTGCCCAGCTTTACCCGTGGGGACTTGACCCAGCAGAAGATCCTCCACGAGACGGCCGTGGGGGGTAACGACGTGCGTGTCACCAGCCAGTACGCGGTGGACTGGACGACCCAGGACGGCTGGTATCTCGACCTCTACAACACCGAGGGTGGCAACACCGACAACTTCGGTGAGCGGCAGGTGAGCGACCCGATTCTGCTCCACGGCCGGATCATCTTCACCACCCTCATTCCCTCCGCCGACCCGTGTGCCTATGGGGGCACGGGCTGGCTCATGGAGATGGATGCCTTTGGCGGTGGGCGATTGGGGAGCCCGCCCTTCGATCTGAACGACGACGGTGAGTTCACCGACAGCGACAAGGTCACTACGACGGACGAGGACGGCAACAGCACACCCCTGACGGTGAGCGGCAAGAAGTCCACCGTGGGGATCATCTCCACGCCGGGGGTGATGAGCGATCCGACGGTGAACACCGAGTACAAGTACACCAGCGGCTCCACCGGCACCATCGAGAGGACCACCGAGAACCCCGGGGTTCGTCTCCAGGGCCGCCAGTCGTGGCGGCAGCTCCAGTAGGAGCGGGCCATGCCCGCGAGCCGCGGCCTCTGGCCGCGGTCATGCGATCCTGAGCCGGCTTCTACCGGGTGACCGGAAATCTGCCGACTTCCAGCACACGGGTAGGAGCGAGCTCCCGCTCGCGAAGCGGGGCCTACGGCCCCGCCCGCCCTTCGGGCGGCATCGCCGGTAGGAGCCGGCTCCTACCCCTCTGCCGCCGCCCCGCGCTTGACCGCCTCTTCGTACATGATGCCGGCGAGCCGGGTGGTCGCAGCGTCCACCTCTTTGTAGGCGCCGTTGATCGCCTCGGCGCTCTCCTCGGCGCGGATCGCCTCCCGGAGGGTGGCGAGCGCCGCGCCGATTCGTTCCGGCTCGGCTGCATCGAGTCGGTCGCTGAACTGGGTGAGTCCCAGCTCCACCGCCTTCATCAGGTTCTTCCCCTTGATCTGCGCCTCGACGATGGCGCGGTGGGTCATGTCCTCGTGGGCGCGCTGGATCGACGCCTCCACCATCTCATTCACCTCCTCTTCCGGGAGGTCGACGGTGGACTTCATCCGCACTACCTGCTCTTTGCCGGTGAGCTGGTCGCGGGCGAGGACGTGGAGGATGCCGTCGGCGTCGATGGTGAACTGGACGCCGATGCGCGGCACCCCGGCGGCGGCCGGCTCGACCCCTTCGAGCATGAAGCGGCCGAGCTCCCAGTTGTCGTCCGCCATCTCCCGCTCGCCCTGCAGAACTCGGATAGAGACGGAGCGCTGGTTGTCCACCGCGGTGGTGAACGACTCGCCCGCCTTGGTGGGGATGGTGGTGTTGCGCGGGATGATGGTGTTCATCAGCCCGCCGTAGGTCTCGATGCCGAGCGACAGGGGGGTGACGTCCAGGAGCAGGAGGTCGTCGTGGTGGCCTTCGAGGATCGCTCCCTGGGTGGCCGCCCCGACCGCCACCGCCTCGTCCGGGTTGATCGAGGTGTCGGGGGTGCGCTCGAAGAGTGCTTCCACCAGGCGGCGGACCCTGGGGATGCGGGTAGAGCCGCCCACCAGGAGGACCGCGTCGAGCTCTTTCGGGGTGAGGCGGGCGTCGCCGAGGGCCTGGATGCACGGCCGCCGGGTCTGCTCGACCACCGGCTCCATGAGCTGCTCCAGCTCGCTTCGGGTGAGGGCGCAGCCGAAGTTATAGCCGGGGCCGAGGAAGGGGAGGGCGATCTCCGTCTCCTCCGCATCCGACAGGGTGATCTTCGCCTGCTCGGCGGCGTCGCGCAGGCGGGCGACCACCGGCGGCTGGTCGAGGAGGTCCGCGTGGCCGTCGTCGGCAACCACTTGCTGGAGGTGGGTGAGCAGGGCGGTGTCGATGTCGTCGCCGCCGAGGTGGGTGTTGCCGCAGGTTGCCAGGACCTTGAAGACCCCCTCCTTCACCTCGAGGATCGAGACGTCGAAGGTGCCGCCGCCGAGGTCGAAGACTGCGATCCGCGTCTCCATCTCCTGCCCCAGGCCGTAGGCCAGCGCCGCGGCGGTGGGCTCGTTGATGATTCGCTCCACGGTCAGGCCGGCGAGCTCGCCGGCGCGCTTGGTGGCGTTGCGCTGGGCATCGTTGAAGTAGGCGGGGACGGTGATCACCGCCCGGCTCACCGTGTCTCCGAGGAAGGCGGTGGCATCGTTTTTGAGCTTCTTGAGAATCTCGGCGGCGACCGCCTCCGGGGCGAGGTCACGACCGTCGATGGGGAAGGTGGCAGGGCCGTCTCCCTTGCCGGTCACTGGGTAGCTGACCGCACCCGCGTCATCGCCGATCTCGCTCCCACGCCTCCCCATGAACCGCTTCACCGAGTAGAGGGTCCGCTCCGGTGCCAGCATCCGCTGGCGCCGGGCCGCCTCACCCACCACCGGCTCGCCGTCGCTCGGGTAGTGGACCACCGACGGAGTAATCCGCCGGCCCGAGCCGTCCGGGACGACCATGCTCATGCCGCTGTCCAGTGCGGCCACCACCGAGTTGGTGGTGCCAAGATCGATACCGATGATGCGACTCATGGGGGATCCGTGGTGGGTGGACTACGACTGGGCGAGGTTTGGCAGGGTGACCATCCGGAGCTTCACCAGCCGCTCATGGACCTGCCCCTCCAGCCGGTCGAGATAGGAGAGGGTGTCGGCCAGCGCCGCGAGGCGGTGAAATGCCTCCTCCGACTGCTCGCCGGGCTGCTCCCAGAGGGCGTCGATCTCCGCAAGCTGGGCGAGCGCCTCCTCCTGCTGGGTGTGGGTCGCCTCGTGGCAGTGGGCGAGGGCTTCGGCGTGGCGCTCGCGCTCGCCGCTGCCGAGGGCGAAGGCGGCCGCCTCCAGGGCGGACTTGGGGCGCTCCGCCTCGCGCAGGTAGCCGTCCGCCTCCGACAGGGCGGTCTGCACCTGGCGAAAGAGGGTCGCCACCGCCGGGGGGATCGAGCGGCTCGGGTTGCGCTCCCCCTGGGTGAGGAGCTCGACCAAATACTGGACCCGCTGCTTCGGATCCTTGATGCAGGCGTACGCCTGGTTGAGCAGCGCCGAGCGCTGGAGGATCGCCGCGTGCTGCTCGGCGTCGAGGTCGGGGTGGCGATCCGGGTGGTACTCCTGGCTCAGGCGGAGGTAGGTCTGCTCCAGGCGATCCGCGTCGATCCGCGGCCGCTGCGGCAGGCCGAGGTAGCGGAAGTAGTCGACCCCGCGCGGCACCGGCACCACCGTCCGGCACTCCCGGCAGAAGAAGCTGGAGAGCTGGCGGTGACAGCTCTGACACTTGACCTGCAGCGTCTCCATCGAATCTCGAGGCTCGCGAAAAGGGTCAGGCGCTGAAGGACTCACCGCAGGAGCAGCTCCCGGTGGCGTTCGGGTTACGGACCTTGAAACCGCCGTTGATGAACGCCTCCACGAAGTCGACCTCCGAGCCCTGGAGGAAGACGGCGCTCTTCGGGTCGACGCATACCCGCACCCCCTTATCGGTGATTACCTGGTCGTCCGGGCGCGGCCCATCGACCAGGGAGAAGGTGTACTGCATCCCTGAGCAGCCGCCGCCTTTGACCTGGACGCGGATCGCGCCCTCCGCCTTTCCCTGGCGCTCCAGGACCTCCTTCACCTTGGCGGCGGCGGATTCGGTGACGGTGATCATGTTGGTGCTCCTCAGGGGGGGGGTAAACTTGAGTCGAGTGCAGTAGAATGGCTCTTCAGCGACACAGTGTCGCCACCTGACGAGCTCATGGAAAGATCCATTCAGTACGCCCCAATCTGGGGGCGGTAGGGGCTATATGCAAGCCTTGGGCCAACCATGGCGGTCGCCCGAACCGTTTTCCAGGGGGGGGTCTCCTACCTGACAAGTCGTGCAAAGAAAAGGCACTTCCTGACCCTGCGGCCACCCACCGCAACCCCGTGAAGGGAACACACCCATGCTTCTTTCGACCAAAATCACCTACTCCGTTCGCTCGCTGGCGTACATCGCCAACTACACCAGTGGCCAGCGGCCGATCCCGCTCTCCGAGATCGCCGAGGTGGAGGGAATCTCCCTCCACTACCTGGAGCAGCTCTTCAACAAGCTGCGGCGGGGTGGCATCGTCGACAGCGTCCGTGGTCCCAAGGGGGGCTTCCTCCTCGCCCGCCCGGCCACCGAAATCTCCATCGACGACGTCATCAACGTCCTGGGGATCGAGGTCTTCTCCAACCTCGCCGAGGGCGAGGACACGGAGGCGCCGAGCGACCGGTCGTGCATCCGTGGTACCGGCCGCATGTGGCACGAGTTCCGTGACTACATCCGTAACTACCTCGGCAGTCGGACCCTGCAGGAGATCATCGACGACTGCCGCCAGAAGGCGGGGGACAGCGCCCTCCCGAGTGAGAGCAACGCCGCGTAGTCGCGTCTCCTCGCGCGGCCCATCGTAATCACGGCCCGCCTGCCACTGGCAGGCGGGCCGTTGTCTTGGGTCCGGTTGTCGCGAGGGCCGAGGAGTCTGTCGGACTTTGGCGATCGTGACGAGGGTGGGGAATCCATCCCCCCTCCCTCCGGGCTGATCGTTACCCATAACCCCTCTGGCTGGAGACCGCGGCCTCCAA
>CAZRGD010000044.1:0-11899 GCA_964599505.1 uncultured Nitrospirota bacterium
GCGGAGAAGACCGTGATGTCCCCCCCCCCCAGCTCCGTCGCGAGAGCGGCCCACTCGGGCTCACAGGCGACAACGTGGAGCTCGGCCACCGCCGGCCGGAGGGGGAGCAGGAGGCTGACGAAGAGTGCCAGCAGGAGTGGCTGTCGCATCGGTGTGGACTCCGTGAAGAGATCAGAAAGGATCCCCGGTGGTCACGCCGCCGAGCGACCGCCCGGCGCGTCGTGGGACGGGTGCACCTACTTGACGATCATCACCGACCCCGGCGAGTGCTCCAGGACCTTCAGGGGTACCGAGCCCATCAGGAAACGACGCATGTGGGATTTGCCGGAGACGCCGAGGACCACCAGGTCATACGCCTCGGACGCCTTGAGAATCGCCTCGGCGCGATCGCCGCCTTCGAGCACCTGGATGCCGCAATCCAGCTCGGCCTCGGCGAAGAGGGACGAGGCACGGTCCACGACCCGTTGGGCATCGGCCCGCTGTGCTTCGCTCTTGGCGACCGCGAGCGCGGTCAGCTCGCACCCCTTGGCCTTGGCGAGGGGGGCGACGAAACGGACGGCGTGCTCGGCCGCTTCGGAGCCGTCGGTACACACCACCACTCGCTTCAGCGCGCTCTTGCCGCGCACCACCAGCACCGTCTTCTCGCAGAAGAGGGCGACCCGCTGCGCCGTGGAGCCCATCACCCACCGCTTGAGCCCCTTCTTGCCACGCGAGCCCAGGACCACCATGTCGTAGGGAAGGGAGTCCATCTCGTTGAGGATGACGCCGGCGGTGTCGCCGCCGTCGCGCAGGCGCAGGCGGACGTTCTCGTTGTGGCGGCCGAGGAGGTGGAGCTCCAGCAACCCCTTGCCGAGCTGCTTGACGCCGTGGCGCAGCTTGGCCGGCTGCCCCGCCTCGGCCTCCTCCACCTCGCCCTGGGCGACGAGCATCTCCTCCGCCTCACGCAGGACCACGAGGCCGGGGAGGTCGAGCTCCCAGTCGACGATCCGCTCCCGCGCCAGATCGACCATCTCCGTGTAGCCGCTCGGCGCCTTGGGGCGGACGAAGAGGACCGTCACGTTCACCGGCTTCGCGGCGGCAAGCTCACCCACACACCCGAGCGCCGCACGCGCTTCGTCACTACCGTCGTAGCAGACCAGGACGTTCATCAGGCCGTTGTCCAGGGGGCGCTGGCTATACATGGAAGAGGCTCCAGTAGAACTGGGACATGAGCAGGATCAGGACGAAGGAGGCGATGAACATCCGCCACCCGACCTTGAGAAAGTCCGTCGTCTTAAGATAGCCGGAGGCGTAGACAATGGTGCACGCGGGGGTCCCCACGACGGTGAAGTAGGCGAAGGCGGAGGAGACCGCGGTCACCAGCCCCAGGACGATGGGGGAGTCGCCCGAGTGCTGCGCCATGTTGAGGGTGATCGGCCCCAGCACCGCCACCGCCGCGCCGTTGCTCATGGTGTTGGTGAGCAGGGTGGTCAGCGCCGAGACCGCCGCGCTCAGACCGATCCCGTGGCCCGCCCCAAGGGGGGTGAGGGCCTGCAGGATGGAGCTCGCCAGCCACTCGGCGGCGCCGGTGTCCTTCATCTGCACCCCGAGGGAGATCGCCCCGCCGTAGAGCAGGACCACCCCCCAGTTGACGTTCACCGAGATATCGTCCCACTTCACCAGCCCGAGGGAGAGGTAGAGGGTGACGCCGATGAGCGCCACCGTCCCCATACCGATCTGCCCGGAGATGGTCACCCAGCCCAGCAAGGTGAGGCAGAAGATGCCGATGGCGAGCCACGCCTGCCCCCCCATCCGCCCCTCCTCCGCCACCTGCTCCCGCAGGGCGGTGAGGGCCGGGGTGAGGTCGCGGACCTCCGAGCGAAAGGTAAACAGGAGGATCCCGACCAGAAAGGGGATCTGCACCAGGACCATCGGATAGCAGTAGACCATCCAGTCGAGGTAGCTGATCTGGGCGATCCCGAACTCCGCCCAGTAGCCCATCATGATCGCGTTGCGCGCCCCGCCCGAGGGGGTGCCGATGCCGGCGATGGAGCAGCCGTAGGCGATCGAGAACATCAGCAGCGCCGCCAGCCCCGGCACGTCGCGCGGCCGCTTGGCCGACAGGCGCACCAGGGTGATCCCGACCGGCAACATCATCGCCGCCACCGTGTGCTCGCCGATGAACGAGGCGATCACGGCCGACACGGTGACCACCCCGAAGACGATGCGACTGATCTTGGGACCGGTGAGGTTGAGGATGAACAGGGCGATGCGGCGATCGAGGTTCTGCTTGACGATCGCCACCGCGAGCATGAGCGAGCCCATGATGAAAAAGACCGAGTCGCTCATGAACGACCGCGCCACGTCGTTGGGAGGGATCCCCAGCAGGAGCACCTGGAAGATGGCGATCATCAACGCCACCGTCGGCAGCGGGACCGCCTCGGTGATGAAGTAGACGGTCGCCACCGCGGTGATGGTGAGGACCGTGCGCCCCTCGTGGGTGAGCCCCTCCGGCACCGGCAGGAGCTGCAGGAGGAGGCCGAGGAGGAGGCCGGCGACCAGCCACCGCCGGTCGATGAGGATGCGGGTGATCTCCCGTGCCCCGAGCGGGGTGGTGGCCCACCGCTTCATCACCGCCGCGGTGCGGCGCGGGGTACGCTGGAGGACTCTCCTCCCCCGGGGCGTCTTCAGGATCGGCATCACATCCCCTCGTCGAGCTGGTTCTCCAGTGGCGGGCGGGTGGTGGTCTACGCTACCGGAGGGAAGGGGGGGAGGAAAGGGGGAGGCTGGATGCGAAGTCCAGGTTCGCTACGTGCTTGTCATTGCCAGCCCATTAGAGGCCAAAAAGAACACCCATTAGGAGGACGCAATGTCCACCATGACGATCTCAAGTGCGTCCTCGACGCTCCGGCTGGAGGGCAAAACTCTCGCAGGTTGATGTCGTTTGTACGGCCTTTTCGACGCCAACTTGTTGACAGGATGCCGATTATCCTGTACAAGGCGCGCCCTCATTTGAAGATGCCCCATCGAGGTGGAGCTCTCCGATCCTTGGCACACGCCCAAGCTTTGGATAGCGGGGCATTTTCTCACTCGCGAAAGGTGGGAAGGGCAGGATGAACGGAAAGACAAGTACGCCCAGAGGCAAGCTGTGGTCGCTCGCCCTGAGTATCCCCGAGCTGACCATCTTGATCGTACTGATCGTCGGTGCCTACATCCTCATGGCGCTCTTCCCGCAGGTGCACGGGACGGACGTCCTCACCGTCCACCAGATGTGGCTGCTGATCGTCGCCTCATTTTTGATCAGCACCGCCATCGCCGCCCTCGCGGTGATCGGCGGGATCGGCGGCGGGGTGATCTTCACCCCTATCATGTTGGGCTTTACCCACATCGATAGCCTGGTGGTGCGGGCGACCGGCCTGGTGGTGGCGATGTTCAGCGGCCTGATCTCCACCGGCCCGCTGATGAAGAGCAAGCTCGCCGACCTGAAGCTGGTCTTCTACTGTGGCGTGCCGATCACCATCGGCGCCCTGGCGGGGTCCACCGCCGCCATCTACCTGCACAAGTACATGGGGCCGGTGGGCGACGGGTACGTGCGCCTGTCGCTGGGCCTGCTCATGCTCCTCATCGCCTACTTCCTCTACACCGGCGGCGCGAACACCGAGTACCCGCAGCCGAAAAAGATCGACGCGGCGGCGAAGAAGCTCGGCCTCGCCGGCGAGTACTGGGAGGCATCGCTCGGCAAGGTGGTCCGCTACCATCTGGTCCGGGCGGTCCCCGGAGCGATCCTCTTCATCGCCCTCGGCTTCCTCGGCGGCTTTTTCGGCATGGGCGGCGGCGCCTTCCTCACCGCCACCCTCAACCTGGTGATGATGGCGCCGGTGAAGGTCGCCGCCGCCAGCAGTGGTGTCCTGCTATCGATCAGCAACGCCACCGCCATCTGGACCTACATCACCTATGGGGCGCTCATCGCGGTCCTCGCCGCACCGTGGATGCTCGGCCAGGTGGTCGGCGGCATCCTCGGGGCGCAGCTCCTCATCCGGATCCGGGCCGGCTTCGTCCGCCAGATCCTCATCGTCATCTTGCTCGTCTCCTCCGTGAAGCTACTGCTCCGCGGGGTGGAAGGCGCCTTCGGAATCGTTCTTTAGGAGCACACCATGAAAGAGGTAAAGCCAAAGGCACCGCTGGCGGGTCTCCTCTTCGGGGAGACGATCTACTGGGGCGTCATGCTCGGCTCGGTCCTGGTGATCATCGGCTCGGTGCTCACTTTCATGGGCGATAACTTCGTGCCGGTCTCCTACTGGCTCTCCGCCTCGTGGAAGGGGCAGCATCTCGCGGAGATCTGGAAGGGGGCGACCGGCGGTCTGCCCATGGGCCACTGGTACCTCCCCCACCTGACCACCGGTGACGGCCTCACCGCCTTCGGCATCTCCCTGGGGGTCTTCTCCGTGGCGCCGGCACTCTTCCTCGCCGCCTTCGCCCTCTACAAGGACAAGGAGACCCTCTACGGCACCCTCGCCTTGGTGTGCGGGGTCATCGTGATGATCGGCGTCCTCGGCCTCATGCCGATGCCGTCGTAAGGGGCCCGCGGGCGCGAACGCGCCCCCGCCCCCCACGGGGACACGGGTTCGGTACGGACTTGGGTCTGTCTACCGCGGGAGAGCGGATCACCGCCCGGATCACGTCCCGTTCTTCGTCGCGTAGGTCCACGCAGCGCTGCGAACGGGGCGCAATCCGGACTCGAGCCCGATTCCCGCGTGACGATCGTCTAAGTCCGACAGACTCCTACAGGCAGGGATCCAGCGACCCGCCGCGACGGCGGATGGCTTCCCCGTCGGTTACCCTGAAGTGTCCCCCGTGGTCTCGTCCCTCCGGTCCACCGGAAACGGGCATCTTACGATCGATCACCCACCCAAATGGGCAGATTGCTTCCCATTTGGGTGGCCACTGGGGCCAAAAGAGGGAAAAAAACCGCTCCAGCCTGGCACGCAGGATGCTACGGGTGACCTAGCGGCGCCGAGGGCGACCGTCCCGACCCTACGCTATGGAGCACCCTGCATGATCCTCACGTCATCGCCACGCCACGCGACACTCGCCGCCCCGCCGGCCGCCCTCCCCATGGTCACCACCGATAATCGTCGCGTGGAGCTGGAGCAGTTTGTCCGCGATCGTTTCCGCACCGCCTGGGGGGCGGAGGTGGGTGAGCTCCTGCCGTGGCTCGTGGGGGTCCGCGACCACGCGGGCCACCTCACGGCGGTGGCCGGCCTTCGTCCGGCGGCCACCGGCACCCTCTTTCTGGAGCACTACCTCGACCGCCCGGTGGAGGAGGTGATCACCGCCCACACGGGCGAGCCGGTCGCCCGTGAGCAGATCATCGAGGTGGGCAACCTCGCCGCCGGCCACCCCGGGGGCGGTCGCGACCTGATCATCGCCCTCACCGCCTACCTCCATCAGGCGCAGACGGCGTGGGTCTGCTTCACCGGCGGTCCCATCCTGCACAACGCCTTTTGTCGCCTCGGCCTTGCCCCCATCTGCCTCGCCCCGGCGCGGCCCGAGGCCCTCGGCGCGGCGGCGACCCGGTGGGGTCGCTACTACGACCAGCACCCCCACGTCTTCGCCGGTCGGGTAGAAGAGGGATTCCTCGGCCTCAGCGGCTGGCTCACCGCGGAGCAGCTCGTGCATGCCGCCCGCCACATCGCCCCGGCGAGGCACGCTAGGAGTCTGTCGGACTTTGGCGATCGTGACGAGATCCGCTTTTCCGCAGCAGATCGGGCCCAAGTCCGACAGGCTCCTAGGTGAGCGGCTCGCCCTTCACCGCCCTCGCCGACCACGCGCGCCACCGGCCGGCCGGCGTGGCGCTCGCCTGGGCCGGTGGAGAGCTCGACTACCGGACCCTTGTCGTCGAGGTGGACCGCCTCGCCGCCTGGCTCACCCAGCGGGATGTCCGCGCCGTCGCCCTCGCCCTGCCGAACTGCGCCGCGTGGGTGATCGCCGATCTCGCGGCCCTCGCCGCCGGGGTCGCCGTCATTCCCCTCCCTCCCTTCTTCTCCAGCGGCCAGGCGCGCCACTGTCTGGCCCTCGCGGGGGTCGAGGCGGTGCTCACCCGCCACCCGGAGGCGGTGGCACCGCTGCTGCCTCCGGGGCCGGTCCGGGTCGAGCGGTTCGAGGTGGCGGGCGAGCCGCTCGCCTGGGTGGCTCTGCCTGCACAGCGGTCGTCTCTCCCCGCGGCGGCGGCGAAGGTCACCTTCACCTCCGGGACCACCGGTGAGCCCAAGGGGGTGATGCTCTCCGCCGCCCAGATGGTGGGGGTAGCCTCCTTCCTGATGGCGCGAATCGCCACCGCTGAGGACGATGTCCATCTGTGCATCTCCCCCCTCGCCATCCTCCTGGAGAACGTCGCCGGCCTCTACGCCCCGCTCCTGGCCGGCAGCACCGCCTACCTCGCTACCCCGGAGGAGAGCGGCCTCTCGGGCGCCGCGGGGGTCGATGGTCACCGCCTCGCCGCCGCCCTCGCGCAGCCGCGGGTGGCGAGCGCCATCCTCACCCCCGGCCTCCTACAGGCCGTGGTCGAGGCGATCGAGCAGGGTGCACCTCCTCCCCACGCCCTGCGCTTCCTGGCGGTGGGCGGCGCCCCGGTCTCCCCCGCGCTCCTGGGCCGCGCGGAGGCGCTTGGCCTGCCGGTGTATGAGGGGTACGGCCTCTCCGAGTGCGCCTCGGTGGTCGCCCTCAACACCCCGGCGGCACGCCACTCGGGCTCCGTGGGCCGGCCGCTGCCCCACATCGCGGTGCGCACCCGCGCCGACGGCGAGTTGGAGGTGCGCGGCCACGGCCTCCTCGGCTACCTCGGCGAGTCCGGTCCACGCCCCGGCGAGTGGCTCACCACCGGCGACCTCGGCCACCTCGACCCGGCGGGCTACCTCCACCTCACCGGGCGGAAGAAGAGCTGCTTCATCACCGCCTTTGGCCGCAACGTGGCGCCCGAGTGGGTGGAGCGGGAGCTCGTCCTCCAGCCAGAGATCGCCCAGGCCGCCCTCTTCGGCGAGGCGCGGCCATGGAACGCGGCGGTGATCGTCCCCGCCCCCGGGGCCACCGAGACGGAGGTGGCGACGGCGGTGGCGACCGCAAACCGGGACCTCCCCGACTACGCTCGCGTCGGCCGCTGGCTGGTGGCAGAGACCCCCTTCGCCCTCGCCAACGGCCAGCTCACCGCGAGCGGTGGGGTGCGCCGCGCGGTGGTGTGGGCGCAGTACGGAGCGCGGATCAACCGCCACTACCAAAAGACTCCCGCCTGAGGACGACCCCGATGGATTTTTTCGACGAGCTCACCGCCGCCACCGAGGCGGCCAGACGAGAGCTGCTCACCATCCCCTTCATCGTCGACGGCGTGGCCGGTCGCCTCGGGCTTCCCAGCTACATCGCCTTCCTCACCCAGGCGTACCACCACGTGAAGCACACCACGCCGCTGCTGATGGCGTGCGGCGCGCGTGTCCCCGGCCAGATGGAGTGGCTGCGCGACGCCATGGCCCACTACATCGAGGAGGAGCTCGGCCACCAGGAGTGGATCCTGGCCGACCTCGCCGCCTGTGGCGTCGACCCCGAGGAGGTGCGCCACGGCCAGCCCGACGCACCGGCGGAGATCATGGTCGCCTACGCCTACGACCTGATCGCCCGGCGTAGCCCGGTGGGCTTTTTGGGCATGGTCCTGGTCCTCGAAGGGACCTCCATTCGCCTCGCCCTCGATGCCGCCGACCGCATCCAGGCGGGCCTCGGCCTCCCCGACGCCGCCTTCTCTTACCTGCGCAGCCACGGCGCCCTCGACCAAAGCCACATGCTCTTCTACCAAGGGCTGGTGAATCGCCTGGAGTCGGAGGGAGACCGCAGCTTCGTCATCCACACCGCGCGGATCTTCTACCGCCTCTACGGCGACGTCTTCCGCGCCCTGCCGCAGGTGGCTGCGGCGCCGGAGGGGTGATGACACACAGCGATCAGGACGAGGTCTTTACGGCAACGGAGCGGGAGGCCCAGCGGCGTTGGGGAGACCCCGCGCTGTGGGACGAGGCGCGGATCGCGCGGCTCCTCTGGGACCACATCCCCGCGGAGTATCACCCGCGCATCGAGGCCGCCCCCTTCTTCTTCATCGCCACCGCCAACGGCCGTGGCGAATGTGACTGCTCGTTCAAGGGCGGCGGCCCGAACCTGGTGCGGGTGGTGGACGGCAAGCACCTCGCCTTCCCCGATTTCGACGGCAACAACGCCTTCATGACCCTGGGCAACATCCTCGACAACCCCCACGTGGGGATCCTCTTCATCGACTTCGAGGACGGGGCGCGCCTGCGGGTCAACGGCACCGCGACGATCCACGACCACGGCGAGCCCCTCACCTGGTTCCCCGACGCCCCGCGGGTAGTCTCGGTCGCGATCGTCCAGGTGGTCCCGAACTGCTCGAACTTCGTGCCCCACCTCACCCCCGCGCGGAAGGGATAGCCTCCCTTGTCCCGCTACCGCGTCGCCGTCAACGTCGAGTGGACCTCCGCATGCAACGCCCGCTGCGCCATGTGCCCGAGGGAGGCGATCCCCCATCCCCGCACCATGGATCAGGCCACCTTCCGTCAAATCCTCGAGTATCTAAACCCAACGGACGTCTTTCGCGTGGTCGTCGCCGGTTACGGTGAGCCCACCATCCACCCGGAGTTTGAAGCCTTCGTACGACTGCTCTCTCGGGCATCGGTTCCGATCGACATGGTCACCAACGGCGAGCGTCTCAGCCCGAAACGGCTCGAGCTCATGGATGGACGCGTGCGCACCCTGGTGGTCTCCTTCTCCAGCGTCGACCCCAAGGTCTACGAGCAGGTCCACGTGGGACTGAGGCAGGAGGCCGTCATGGCCAACATTCGGACCGCGGCGAAGACCCTGCGCCATACGAAGTTGGCGATTAGCCTCTCTCCCCTGGCGCCGTGCATCGAGACCCTGCCGGAGACCCTTCACTGGCTGAGGGCCCAGGGGGTGGACCTCCTCACCATGTCGCCATCGCTCTACGACCGCGCCGGAGCCCTCTCGCTGTCGGACGGTGACACCCACCGCCTGCGCAAGATCATCGCGAAATACCATCTCCACAGCCAGGAGCTGGACTTCGTCCCCAGCGCACCGGAGATCGCCAGACAGTGGCTGGCCAACCGTCTCAAATGCCTGCCGCGAAACTCTAGCCTGTTTATTTCCGCCGACGGCCGCTATCAGTACTGCTTCAACGACATCGCCCGTCGCCGCCCCCTCGCCCATGTCTCCGAGATGGGGATCCGCATGGCGCTTGATCTACGCGAACGAACCGGACGTGATGAGCACATCTGTGAGGATTGCAGCATGCGCGGCCGTTACCGGTTGCCCGAAATCGCACGTGTCGCCTGGGGGTACCTCACGGCTCGGGAGAGCTAACTCCAGTGTATTCGCATCCCATTTTCGCGCAGTCTTCCACCACCTGGCGCGCGTAACGCGCCTACCGAGAAAACGATGAACCTTCACGATGCCCGTATTCTCCTCACCGGTGCCGCCGGTGGGATCGGTCAGGCCCTCGCCCGCGAGCTTGCCTCCCGCGGCGCTCGCCTCGCCCTGGTGGACCGCAACGGCGAGGCCCTTGAGGCGCTCGCCACCGCCCTCAACGACACCCCGGGCGCGGCCTTCCCGGTCGCCGCCGACCTCCTCGACCCCGCCGGCCGTGAGGGGGCGGTGGCCGCCGCCCGAGAGGAGCTTGGCGGCCTCGACTGCCTGGTCAATCTCGCCGGCCTCCTCTCCTTCCGCCCCTTCGAGGAGGAGGAGGAGGCGGTCATCGAGCGGATCGTGCAGCTCAACACGGTGGTCCCCATGCTCCTCACCCGCGCCTGCCTGGGGGCGATGGTCGCCCAGGGCAGCGGCCTGGTCGTCAACGTCGGCTCCACCTTCGGCTCCATCGGCTTCGCCTACTTCGCCACCTACTCGGCGAGCAAGGGGGCGATGCGCGCCTTCTCCGAGGCCCTGCGCCGCGAGCTCGCCGACACCGGCGTGCGGGTCGCCTACATCGCCCCGCGCGCGGTGCGCACACCACTGAACACCGGCCCGGTGATGCGCATGGCCGCGGCGGTGAAGATGAACATGGACGAGCCCGACCAGGTCGCCAACCAGATCGCCGCCGCCATGGCGAAGGGGCGCGACGAGGTCTACCTCGGCTTCCCCGAGTCGCTCTTCGTGCGCATCAACGCCCTCTTCCCCCGCCTCGTGGACCGCGCCCTGCGCAAACAAAACCGCACCATGGCCCCCTTCGCCCGCGAGGGGTGAGGCCGTGGCTGCCGGAGGAGACCCCACCATGTTGCTTCGTCGATCCCTCATCGTTGGCCTCACCCTGGCGTGGGCCGTCGCCGCCACCGCCGCCCCCCTGGAGGCCTCCCTCACCCAGCTCAAGCAGCGGTGGGACCACGTCCAGTACGAGGTCCCGAAGGCGGAGAAGGTCGCCGCCTTCGACCGCCTCGCCGACCAGTGGAAGGCGCTCGCCACCGCCCACCCGGAGCGGCCCGAGCCGCGGGTGTGGGAGGCGATCACCCTGGCGAGCGAGGCGGGGGCGAAGGGGGGGCTCGGTGCCCTGTCGCTGGTCAAGCGGGCGCGCGACCTCCTGCTGGAGGCGGAGCACCTCGCCCCGAACACCCGTGACGAGTCCCTCTTCACCACCCTCGGCTCTCTCTACGATCAGGTCCCCGGCTGGCCCATCGGCTACGGGGACAAGAAGGAGGCGAAGCGCTACCTGGAAAAGGCGATCGCCCTCGACCCGACGGGGATCGACGCCAACTACTTCTACGGCCAGTACCTCTTCCACCACCACCACTACCCGGAGGCGGTGCGCTACCTGAAGAAGGGACTCGCCGCCCCACCGCGCCCGGGCCGCACCGTCGCCGACGCCGGCCGCCGCAAGCAGGTCGAGGCGCTGCTCGCCAAGGCGAAGGCGAAGGCGCGATAGCGGCGAGGCTCCCAGGGGGAGACGACGATGGATGGCTATCCGCACGGTAGACACAAGGTCAACCTTAAGTAAGAATACGACATGTAATACACCGTCTTTCTGGAGTTGGTCATGCGTATTACCTCCAAAGGCCAGGTCACCATTCCGCGGGATGTCCGCGAACAGCTCGGGCTCCTGCCCACCACCGAAGTGGAGTTCGAGATCGACGGCGACACCGTTCGGATTCGCAAGGTGGCGGCGGCCTCCCGACGGGGTCGGTCGCTGATCGGCCTCATGCGGGGCACGGCGACCACCAAGATGACCACCGACGAGATCATGGCGCTGACACGGGACGAGGGGTGAACGGGGTCATCGTCGACAGCAACGTGATCCTCGATGTGGTGACCGAGGATCCCACCTGGTTTCCCTGGTCCTCCCGGACCCTGGCTCGGTGCGCCAATGAGGGGCTCCTGCTCATCAACCCGATCATCTACGCGGAGGTCTCGGTCGGGTACGAGCGGATCGAGGAGCTCGACGCGGCCCTACCTACCGACTACTTCCACCGGATACCCCTCCCGTGGGAAGGCGCGTTTCTCACCGGTAAAAGCTACCTCGTGTACCGTCGCAAGGGGGGCCGGCGACGCTCTCCCCTCCCCGACTTCTATATCGGCGCGCACGCTGCGGTGATGGGCGTTCCGCTGCTCACCCGCGACTCCAGGCGCTACCAGACCTACTTCCCGCGGCTGCGACTCATCACCCCGGCGGCCGAATAGCCTCGTTACCGACCGGCGGCGACCTCCCCCACCGCGCTTGCCGGCAGCCACCCCACGAGCCGCTTACCGAGACGGACGCGGAGCCAGTCCCCCTGCCGCCGGCGGCGGGGCGTGGCCGCCCCTGACACACACCGCCCGCGCCCGACGTCGCCACACTGGTTCGCGCCCGGGGCGCTCGCCGCCCTAAAAAAGA
>CAZRGD010000045.1:0-11899 GCA_964599505.1 uncultured Nitrospirota bacterium
GCGGGGGAGGCCCCATCTGCCCGCGAGATCTCGGAGAGGTCGGTAGCACCGGCGGTGGCGGCGACGCCGTGGATCTCGCCGGCAATGGTGGCGGTCACCTCCTCCGCCCGGTTTCCCTCGAGCAGCAACAGGATGTCATCGCCGCACTCGTCGATGCGTGCCTCGGGAAAGAGGTTGCGGAGCTGGCCCCACAGATCGTCCACCTCGCCACCGCCGAGCAAGAGCGC
Source organism: uncultured Nitrospirota bacterium (assembly GCA_964599505.1). Classification (GTDB taxonomy): domain Bacteria; phylum CG2-30-53-67; class CG2-30-53-67; order CG2-30-70-394; family CG2-30-70-394; genus CG2-30-70-394. The sequence goes on from CAZRGD010000045.1 coordinate 228, forward strand.
CGCAACGGTGACCATCTCACCCTCGGCGAGACGGTTGCGGACCTCATTGAGGAGGCTCGCCGGGACCTCCGGCGGCACCGGCTCGACAAAGGCGTCATCGCGGTAGGTGGAGATCCGGTCGCCGCCATCCTCCTTCGCCCGGTAGAGGGCGAGGTCGGCGCAGCGCACCACGGCGAGGCCGCAGAGGGCGGCGTCCGCCACCCCGAGGCTGACGGTGACCCGTACCACCTCGCCGGTGTCGGTGGTGATCTCGACCGCGCGGACGGCGTCGCGGATCGACTCAGCCACGTGCGCGGCGCCGGAGAGGTCGGTGTCGGTGAGCAGGAGGACGAACTCGTCGCCGCCGAGGCGGTAGGCGCGGTCGCTCTCCCGCAGCCGCTCACCGAAGACCGCCGCCACCGCGCGCAGGAGGAGATCGCCGGTGGGGTGGCCGTGGGTGTCGTTGACCCCCTTGAAACCATCGAGGTCGATGTAGACCGCCACCACCGTTGTGGCGGCCTCGGCCTCGTGGCGGGTGCGCTGATCGGCGGCGAGGGCGTGGCCGAGGTCACGGTCGAAGAGGGCGCGGCCCGCGAGGCCGGTGAGCGCATCGATCCCCGCTGCCGCGGCCTCCGCTTTCAGCCGCTGAATCGCCGCCACCAGGGGGCTGCCGCCGTCGTCGGTGCCGATCCGGGTGAGCTCCTCTACGACCTCGGTGAGCTCCTCGGAGACCTCCGCGAGCTCGCCGCGCAGCGCATCGCCCTCGAGGACGAGGATCGCCTCCATCTCGGGACGGGCCGTCGCGGCGAGGCGCGGCAGAAGGGTCCGCTCCGCCTCCTCCACCTTGGCGAGGCGCCGGCTCAGCTCCTCCTCGCGCTGTCGCAGAGTGGCCTCCCGTTCTGCTAACTGGCGCTGCTCGGCAGCGAGCTGGGCGGCGAGCTCGTCGTACAGGTTGGCGACCACGGTCCGTCCCTGTCTCGCTCCGGCCTCCAGAGCGAGCCGCTCGGCGGACCAGGCGCGTGCCTGTGCCTCCAGCTCGGCCACCGCGCCGGTGAGTCGCTCTACCTCCCGCTCCAACTCCGGTGTCCGGCCACCGCGGCCGCCGCGTGGCTGGGGCAGGCCGACGCTCGCCCGAAAGAGGTCGGCGAGGCGGTCGCGGCTGCGCTGGTGGGTCGGCACCGTCTCCAGAAAATGGCGGTAGACACGGCCGAAGAGCTGCAGGTAGTGGGGAGTCGCCGGCAGGTCATAGTCGGCGAGAATCGTGTGGGCCAGATCGGCCAGCTCGGCGGTGCGGTCGGCAGGGGAGGGGGAACGTGGGGCCATCCTCCTCTTATCGGCCATCTCCGCGCCGGGTCGAGACGAGGGCGACCAGCTCGACAAATCCATGATCGGGAGTGTGCGAGGAATCCGGCCACCGCGCGATGGAGGCGATCCTGAAGAGAGACGTGTTTCCCATAATCGTCGGGTGGGGCCTCGCGCAGAGACGCGGAGGGAGCGGGATTGGCGGCGTTGGAGGGACAAAAACAGCGAGCCGCGAATGGGACGCGAATGGACGCGAATGGTGGTGCCTCCGCTCGGGCGTCTCCGGTGGGGCCAACCAGGGCGCAGCGGCCTGGAAGGCGGGGTTCACCGCAGAGGGCGCAGGGGTCGCAGAGGAGGGAGATAACCGGGAGAGGGGGGATTGGCGTTTTCAGGTACGGCGTCGCTCCACGCCTCGGCCGGGAGGTGGGGGGCTCCCGGAAGGGATTTTTCGCCACAGAGCACACAGAGCACACAGAGAACCACATCAGAAAATGACACGATTTTGCGCTGTCCTCCCATTGCGAGGCCTAAGAGGAGGAAACCACCTTTCCTTTGCCGTTCTCTGTGTGCTCTGTGTCCTCTGTGGCGAAATCGCCTTCCAGGCTTGCACCGTGATCACCTCGTGATTCCCTCGACCCAGTTGGCCGTATCTCCTCCCCCCTGAAATCTTGTGTTCGCTGCTCCTCTGGGGCGCAGAGAGGCGCGGGATTGGCGGCGTTGGAGGGAAAAAAAACAGCGATCCGCGTCCCCACTGCGCGGCAACACCGGTGACGCCTCTTCCCCGGCATCCACCGCCCTCCAATGTTCCCTACACCTCTTTCTCCACCATCAGCCGCAGCTCTTCGAGCTGGGCATCGTCGATGGGGGCGGGGGCATCGGTGAGCAGGCAGGTGGCGCGCTGGGTCTTCGGGAAGGCGATGACGTCGCGGATCGACTCGCGGCCGGCGAGCAGCATCGCCACCCGGTCGAGGCCGAAGGCGAGGCCGCCGTGGGGCGGCGCGCCATGGGCCAGGGCCTCGAGGAGGAAGCCGAAGCGGGCGCGCGCCTCCGCCTCGGAGAAGCCGAGGACGGCGAGCATCCGGAGCTGGACGTCGAGGTCGTGGATACGCAGGGAGCCGCCGCCGATCTCGGTGCCGTTGAGGACCAGGTCGTAGGCGTAGGTGCGCAGAGAGCTCGGGTCGCTCTCCAGCCGCTCGAGGTCGTCTTCGACCACCATCGTAAATGGATGGTGGCAGGCGGAGAGGTGGCCGCCCTCGCCGACCTCGAACATCGGGAAGTCGGTGACCCAGACGAAGGAGAGCTCCTTCGGGTCGTAGAGGTTGCGCTCGCGGCCGAGGTGGCAGCGCAGCGCCGCGAGGGAGTCGTGGACGACGTGGGCGGTGTCGGCACCGAAGACCAGCAGGTCGCCCTCGGCCGCCTCCATCCGCCGGCCGATCTCGGCGAGTTGGTCGGCGGAGAAGAACTTGGCGATGTTCGAGGTGGGGCCGTCAGCGGTCACCTTGAAGTAGGCCATTCCCTTGGCGCCGTGGCGCTGGACGAGCTTGGTGAGCTCGTCGATCTCCTTGCGTGACAGCGACGCCCCGCCGGGGATGCGGATCCCGTTCACCAGGCCGCCGCGCGCCACTACCGCGGAGAAGACCTTGAACTCGCACGCCGCGGCGACGTCCGAGACGTCCACCAACTCCAGACCGAAGCGGACGTCCGGGCGGTCGCAGCCGAAGCGCGCCATCGCCTCGTCGTAGGTGATCCGCGGGAACGGCGGCGCCACGGTGTGGCCGGCGGCCTCGCACATCCGGGTGATCAGCCCCTCGGTGACCGCCATGATCTCGTCCTGGTCGGCGAACGACAGCTCCAGGTCGATCTGGGTGAACTCGGGCTGGCGGTCGGCACGGAGGTCCTCGTCGCGGAAGCAGCGGGCAATCTGAAAATAGCGGTCGAAGCCGGCCACCATGAGGAGCTGCTTGAAGAGCTGCGGCGACTGGGGGAGGGCGTAAAAGCTCCCCGGGTAGACCCGCGACGGCACCACGTAGTCACGCGCCCCCTCGGGGGTGGAGCGGGTGAGCATCGGGGTGTCCACCTCGATGAAGCCGGCCTCGTCGAGGTAGCGGCGCGCCGCCTGGGCGATCCGGTGGCGGAGGATGAGGGCCTGCTGGAGCGGCCGGCGGCGGAGGTCGAGGTAACGGTGGCGCAGGCGCACCTCCTCGGCGGTGTCGCACTCGTCCTCAATCTGAAACGGCGGGGTCTCGGCGGTGTTGAGGATGATCAGCTCGTCCGCGTAGACCTCGATCTCGCCGGTGTCCATGCGCGGGTTCACCGTCCCCTCGGGGCGGCTGCACACCTCGCCGCGCACCGCGATGACGAACTCCGAGCGCAGGCGGTGGGCCTCGGCGTGGGCCGCCGCCATCCGGTCGGGGGAGAAGGCGACCTGGGTAATCCCGTCGCGATCGCGCAGGTCGATGAAGACGATGCCGCCGTGGTCGCGGCGGCTCGCCACCCACCCCATGAGGGTGACCGTCCGGCCCACGTCCGTTCCCCGCAGCTCTGCGCACCGCGTGTCGCGGTGCATCCCACCCATGTAGCTCACGCGCATACCCTCCGCACGGCCCGACGGGGCCGAAATGGCCGGCGAGTGTAGCAGCGGTTGCGGGCGCGCAGTAGGCAGCCTGGGCCACCATGATCGTCGGTTGGCGCCTGGTCTCGGCCTCACCCTCCACGGTGTAGCGAGGCCGCAATCGAGACATGGCGTGGAATAGACGCGAGAAGCTAGTTAAAATGTCGTCTTTCCGTTGATTGGCCCCTGGGGGCCGTGTTAGCGTCCGCGCCCGTTCGGCGTATCAGGGGGAAAAAATCCGTGGCACCGGCCTACAACCTCAGAAAATTCGACCTGAAGATTGTCGATCAGGAGTACCTGTTCGGGAACTTCTCCTGCTCCGAAGGCTGTCCGGTGAATACCCGCGCCGGGGAGTACGTGCAGGCGATCGCCGAGGGAGACTTCGAACGCGCCTACGCGGTGGCGCGCGGCCCGAACGTCTTTGCGTCGGTCTGCGGCCGGACCTGCTCCCACCCGTGTGAGCAGCAGTGCCGCAAGGGGGTGGTGTCGGACCGGCCGATCTCCATTCGCGCTCTGAAGCGGTACGTGACCGAAAAGTACGGGGTGGAGATCAGCCGCAACCTCAAAAAGAGCCTGTCGTTTTCTACCGCCCCCGGCTCCACCGACCCGACCCCCAACGGCCACAAGGTGGCGATGGTCGGCGCCGGCCCGGCGGGCATCTCGTGCGCCCACGACCTCGCCCGCCTCGGCTACGAGTGCCACGTCTACGAGCGCCTGGAGGTCCCCGGCGGGATGCTCTACGTGGGGATCCCCGAGTACCGTCTGCCGCGCGAGCTGATCAAGAACGAGGTGGCGGCGGTCGAGCTTTTGGGGGTGAAGATCCACTACGGCCAGGAGTGCGGCAAGGACTTCACCGTCCAGTCGCTGTTCGATGACGGCTTCGAGGCGATCTTCCTCGGCATCGGTGCCCACATCGGCCGCGGTCTGCCGATCCCCGGCAACGACCTGAAGGGGATCCACATCGCCGTCCCCTTCCTCCGCGACGCGGCGCTCTACAAGCCGATCGAGGACCTCGGCGAGCGGGTCCTGATCATCGGCGGCGGCAACGTCGCCATGGACGTGGCGCGGACCACCATCCGGGTGAAGCCGGACGTGAAAGATGTCAAGATCGTCTGCCTGGAGCCACGCGACGGAATGCTCGCCTTCGAGTGGGAGCTGGAGGAGGCCATGGAGGAGGGTGCGACCCTGGAGAATTCCTGGGGGCCCCTGGAGTTCGTCGGTGAAAACGGACACCTCACCGGGGTGCGGATGAAGCAGATCGCCTCGATCTTCGACGCCGAGGGCAAGTTCAACCCCCAGTACATCGAGGGGTCGGAGACCGTCTTCGAGTGCGACACCTGCGTGCTCTCCATCGGCCAGGGGATCGACACCTCCTTCCTCACCGAGCAAGACGGGGTGACGGTCGGGCCGCGCGGCAACATCGAGACCAACACCGAGACGATGCAGACCTCCAACCCGCGGGTCTTCTGCGGCGGCGATGCCGCCTTCGGGCCGCGCCTGGTGATCGACGCGGTGGCCGAGGGGAACCGGGCGGCGCGCGGCATCGACGAGCTGATCCAGGGGCGGTCGCGGATCATCAAGCTGTGGTCTTCCACCGAGGTCCCCAACTTCCACATGAGCCCGATCCTCAACCTCGACGCCAAGCGGCCCGAGGCCTTCGCCATGGCGGAGGATTACGACTACAGCCCACGCATCGATCCGCTCACCATCTCTCTGGACGATCGCCACAATTGGAAAGAGGTCGAGCGGGCCTACACCGAGGCGGACGCGCGTGCTGAGGGCAACCGGTGTCTGCGGTGTAACTTCAACACCGTCTTCTCGTCGGCCACCTGCATCCTGTGTGGCGGCTGTATCGACGTCTGCCCGGAGGACTGCCTGTCGATCATCGACATCGCGCAGATCAACGCCGCCGGCGGATCCGACATGGAGAAGCTCCTGGCGGCGCGCTATGAGGGAGAGGCGCTGCCCGAGGGGGCGGCGATTATCAAGGACGACGCCCGGTGCGTGCGCTGCGATCTCTGTGTTCGCCGCTGCCCCACCGACGCCATTACCATGGAACGATACGAGGAAAAGGAGGTGGCTCTCGATGTCTGATCGCACCCTTGAGCCGGAGTTTAGCTACGACCAGTTCTCCCGCCGGGACTTCTTCACCCTCGTGGGCGGGGTCGCGATGGCCGGGACCTTTGGCGCCGCCCTGGTGGGCTCGTTCCGCTACATGTGGCCGAACGTCCTCTACGAGCCGCCGAAGCGGTACAAGATTGGTCCCCCTGCGGAGTATCCGGTGGGGGTCAACTTCGTCCCCGACAACCGGATCTTCGTGGTCCGTGGGGTCTATGGTCTGCGGGAGAACGAGTACCGGGTGATCTCCTCGATCTGCACCCACATGGGGTGCACCCCCAAGTGGGTCCAGAAGGACGATCGCTGGGAGTGCCCGTGCCACGGCAGCCAGTTCAACACCCGCGGGGTCAAGGTGGCGGGTCCGGCGCCGAGGCCCCTGCCGTGGTACCAGGTGACGGTGGGCAACGACGGTCGTTTGGTGGTGGACCAAAACAAGGTGGTCACCGCCGACTACAAGCTGAGTGTCTGACGGCGTGTCCCCGGGTGACGGGGGCGGTGCCACAGAGGCGTGGAGGAGGAAGAGATGAGCCGTGTAGCCGACGTCCTGTTTGCCAACCGGGTGTGGAAGTCCGTCTTCCGACACGGGTACCCGAGCAACCCGCGGAACCGCGCGGAGGTGATGTTTCAGAACGTCTTCCTCCACATCCAGTCGGTGAAGGTGTTCAAGCGGAGCCTGCGGGTATCGGCCACCTTCGGCCTCGGTCTCATCCTCGCCTACCTCTTCCTGTTGCTCACCCTCACCGGCTTCTTGTTGATGTTCTACTACGTCCCGGAGGTGCACCGCGCCTACGCCGACATGAAGGACCTGGAGTTCGCGGTGAGCTTCGGGGTGGTCCTGAGAAATATGCACCGGTGGGGCGCCCATGCCATGGTCCTCTTTACCTTCCTGCATATGGCCCGGGTCTTTTTTACCGGCGCCTACAAGGCGCCGCGGGAGTTTAACTGGGTCATCGGGATCATTCTGTTGATCATCACCCTCTTCCTCTCCCTCTCCGGCTACCTCCTGCCGTGGGACCAACTCGCCTACTGGGCGATCACCATCGTCTCCAACCTGATCCGGACGACGCCGCCGGCCGACATCTTCGGCGCCGGTGCCAGCTACCTCGTCCTCGGCGGCACCCAGATCGGGCAGAACACCCTGATCCGCTTCTACGTGATGCACGTCTTCGGCCTGCCGGCGATCGGTGGGCTACTGATGGTGGTGCACTTCTGGAGGATCCGGAAGGACGGCGGCCTGGCACGTCCGGACGAGAGCAACATTCCGCTGCGTTAGTGCGCGACGCTACGGCAGCCATCTATGTGTAGCGTTCGGCAATCGAGGGAGTGAGTTATGGCAGAGAAGCAGATGGACAACATGAAGTCGTACGGGCTGATGAACCTGGTGAAGGGGAAGACCCCGGCGATCCAGAAAGACCCGTACGAGATGGTAATGAGTTGGCCCCACCTCCTCTTTCGCGAGGTGGTCCTCTTCCTCATCGTCCTGACGATCATCATGGGGATGTCGATCCTCTTCAATGCGCCGCTGGAGGAGATGGCGGACCCGAAGAACACCCCCAACCCGGCGAAGGCGCCGTGGTACTTCCTCGGCCTGCAGGAGGCGCTCTCCTGGGGACCGCCGGTCCTCGGCGGCATCGTCTTTCCGACCCTCCTCGCCGGCCTGCTCCTCGCGGTGCCCTACCTCGACCGGTCGCGCGAGGGCATCGGGGTCTGGTTCCACCCGAAGCGGCGGACCATCAATATCCTGTTCGCCATGGGGCTGACCTTCTGGTTCGGTTTGATCGTCGTGGGGACCTTCCTGCGTGGCCCCAGTTGGGAGTTCTACTGGTTCTGGCAGCCGTGGCCGGTCCACTGAGCGGCGAGGGGAGCGGGTCCGTTGTGTGAACAGCGAGGCCGTGGCTGGGCCACGGCCATCGGGAGAGGCACATGAGCACGAGTGTGGGAATCGTACTTGCGGTCGTAGTCATCGCGGTGATCGCCGTTCTGCTGAAGATGAAGGCGTGGCGCCCGCTCTTCTGTTTCACCGGGCTGGTGGTCTTCGCCCTCTTCTGGGGGCAGGTGGTGAAGGACCAGAACCACCCGTACAACGCCTACCAGGAGGCGTACAAGCAGCGTCTCATCGATCTTGCCGGCGGTGATCCAGCGAAGGTCACCTTCAAGCCGGGGATCGTCCAGCGGTACATCCCCTCCCTCAACCGCACCGACCGGTGTGAGACCTGCCACCTGGGGGTGGAGGATGAGCGCTTCAAGGATGCGCCGCAGCCCTTCACCTACCACCCGGGGCTCGCCACCCATCCCACGGACAAGTTCGGCTGCACCGTCTGCCACGAGGGGGTGGGGATCTCCGTCGATCTGCAGGGCGCCCACGGGAACAGGGAGAACTGGCGCAACCCGGTCCTCGACAAGGCGCTCGTCCAGTCACGCTGCGTTCAGTGCCACGAGCGCGGCGCCTCGCTGAAAGGCGGTTCCCTCTACGCCCAGGGGGAGATCCTCTTCAACCGCATCGGTTGCCTCGGCTGCCACCCGGTGAAGGGGCAGCAGTTGGAGCGCCTACCCGGCCCTGACCTGCGGATGATCCCGAACAAGATGCAGCTCGACTGGCTCGCCGGCTGGCTCAAGGACCCCAACAGCTACCTGAAGAAGACGTACATGCCTAACTTCAGGCTCACCGATGACGACGTGAAGGCGATCACCTCCTATCTCGTCGCCTCGGGGCGCGACTACCAGGCCAAGCATGGCGGTACGAGCCTCGCAGGTGACGTCCCCACCTCGCGGGCGAAGGTGGCCAAGGGCAAGGCCCTCGTCCTCTCGGTAGGCTGTCTCGGCTGTCACAACATCGACGACGCCCCGGTGGTAGACGAGGCCGGCCTCGATCCGTCGGTCCGCGATCGCAACTTCGGCCCGGACCTGTCGCGCGTTGGCGACAAGCTCAACGGTCGCTGGATCAAGCAGTGGGTCCAGGATCCGAAGGGGCTGGACCCGAAGACCACGATGCCCGACCTCAGGCTTACCAAGGCGGAGGCGGAGGCGATCGCCGCCTACCTCCAGCAGAAGGGCGATGGTTCCATACCCAAGGTCGACCTTGCCCCGGAGCCGGACAACGCCGCCCTCGTAAAGCGTGGCAAGGCGCGGATCGAGTGGTTCAACTGCTCCGGTTGCCACCCGATCGCCGGCTTCGAAGGGCGCGCCTTCTACGGTCCCGAGCTCACCTTCGAGGGCGACAAGCAGTACTTCCGCCTCGCCTTCGAGGACAAGAAAAAAGAGATGATCGCGAAGGACGAGGAGGAGGGGGTCCAGACCCACCGGTACGTGGCCAACTTCGTGCGCATGAAGCTGGAGGATCCGCGCCAGTTCCAGCCGGAGCTGTTGAAGATGCCCGACTTCCACTTCTCCCCGGAGGAGGTGCAGGCGCTCACCGTCTACGTCACCAGCCTCAAAAAGCGGGTCTACCCGGCGGCGGTGCACGTAAAGATGGACGACCGGCAGACGGCGATCTCTCGCGGACGGCAGATGTTCGCCCGCTACAACTGCCGCGGCTGCCATGAGATCGACCCCGGTGCGCCACGCTCCTCCGGCCACATCCGTGCCTACTATGCCGGCGAAAAGAAGGCCCTGGCGCCGCCGGTGCTGTTCGGTGAAGGACGCAAGGTGCAGCCCCTCTGGGTCCAGGAGTTCATCCAGAAACCGATCACCCTCAGGCCGTGGCTTCAGGTGCGGATGCCCACCTTCGGCCTCTCCGACGAGGAGGTGGAGACCCTCTCCGACTACTTTATTGCCCTCGAAGACAAAGACCACCCATTCTACGGCTTCGATCCCGGACGCCTCGATCCGGTCTCCGTGGCCGAGGGCAAGAAGCTCCTGATGAGCTTCAAGTGCCTCAAGTGCCACGTCCTGGGCGAGGAGATCCCCAAGGGCAAGTCGCCCAACGAGCTCGCCCCCAACCTGGCCCTGGGGAAGACCCGCCTGCGGCCCGCATGGATCGACGAGTGGCTCACCGATCCCCAGGGGTTCCAGCCGGGGACGCGGATGCCCAACTTCTTCTTCTTTGACGAGATCGAGGACGAGAACGGCGACGAAATTCTTGATGCCAAGGGCAATCCGAAGCTCGACTACACCAATGAGACGGCCCAGGACAACTTCGCTGAGATTCACAAGCTGCGTGACTACCTCATGACCCTCAACGCCGCCGAGGCACGCCGCATGTGGTCGAAGCTCGCGGGTGGCGCCCGGTAGTCAAGGAAAGGGTTCCGGCCGTTTGTCTAGCTACCATGACCATCTCACCATGATCTTTCCAAACCTATGGGAAGCGTATGTCGCGACATCCTGTCGCGGCATGAACCCAGGAGGAGAACCATGAACAACCGTACCGTCGTGTCCACTGTCGTTGGATTCACCATGGCCCTGGGCCTCGTCGTCGCGCCGGCCTTCGCCGGCGACCTCAGCGGTAAGATCACCTACAAGGGGGTACCGCCGAAGGCGAAGATGCTGGAGACCAAGTCCGACCCGGTCTGCCTCAAGGCCCACGGCGCCGTCCCCTCGGAGGAGCTGGTGGTAGGCTCCGGCGGTGGCCTCCAGAACGTCTTCATCTACGTGAAGGGCGGACTGGAGGGGCAGAAGTTCAAGCACCCGAAGACCGCGGTAGAGTTGGACCAGAAGGGGTGTCGCTACATTCCCCATGTCCTCGGCGTGATGGCTAAGCAAAAGATCGAGATCATCAACGACGACGACACCCTCCACAACGTCCATCCGGTGCCGAAGAAGAACCGCGAGTGGAACCTCGCCATGCCGTTCAAGGGGCAGAAGGTGAAGAAGTCCTTCCGCAAGCCGGAGATTGGCATCCACGTCACCTGCAACGTCCACAACTGGATGAGTGCCTACGTCTGTGTCGTGAACAACCCGTACTACGCGGTCTCGGGCAAGGACGGCTCCTTCACCATCAAGGGGCTCCCCGATGGCACCTACACCATCGCCGCCTGGCACGAGAAGCTCGGCGAAAAGACCGCCAAGGTCACCGTCAAGGGTGCCACCACCACCGCGTTCAGCTTCGAGTAAAAGGCGCGGGCTTGTGCCCGCACCTGACGCCCCCGGGCCCGTAGGGCCCGGGGGCGTTTTGTTTGGAGGTGGGAATCAGCGACGGCGCTTCAGAGAGGGTGGACGGCCAGACCGCTCTTCTTGAAGTGTCGGACGTTGAAGGTGGCGATCGCACCGGCGTGCGCATCTCCGGCATTGCTGACGACGTAGGCATCCGCGAAGTCGAGGCCGTGTTCCCGCGCAACCGACACCGCGTCGCTCGCCACCGCGGCATCGGTGAGCTCCAGTCCCGGGATGGCGATGATCCGGTCCACCACATCGAGGACCGACTGTCGATCAAGGTTGTAGGCAGAACACAGGGTCCACGCGATCTCAAAGAGGACCGGGGGTCCAGTCACGAGGGTAACCTTCCCCGCGACCGCCTTGCGGAAGAGGCGTACCGCCTTTTCGTGCTGTCCTGCATCATCCACAGTGAAGAAACGGAGGAAGACGTTGCTATCCACGTAGACGCGCTTCATCTATTTCTCCCCAATGGTTGGCGGCGAAGAAACACGGAGCTATTTCTTCGCAAGCCCCAAGCTGTTGAACGACAATTACTCTGTCCGGTCGGCGACAACTACTTTGTCCGGTTGAT
>CAZRGD010000046.1:0-11781 GCA_964599505.1 uncultured Nitrospirota bacterium
GGGTCTTCATGCTCTTCATGGTAAAAGCGGTGTCGGGGATGGAGCCTGGGCGACCCCGCGGTTCGCGCCACCCAATCGAGTAACCGGCGCCCCCTCTGCTGCCCCGCGCTTCTGCGCGAGGCCCGCACCCGATGACTATGGTCCGTGGGATATGGCTGAACCTGCGGGAGTTTTGCGGTATCCTGGCGCGCTTTTTTCACTCGCCGCCGGGTGACGGCGGCCGCACATGGAGGTGGTCATGGCCGAGGCGAAGATGGTGACGATGGACGGCAACGAGGCGGTCGCCTCGGTAGCCTACCGGCTTAACGAGGCCATCGCCCTCTATCCGATCACGCCGTCGTCGCCCATGGGGGAGATCTCCGACGAGTGGGCAGTGCAGGGGAAAAAGAACATCTGGGGGACGGTGCCGTCGCTCACCGAGATGCAGTCGGAAGGCGGTGCGGCGGGCGCCATCCACGGGGCGCTGCAAGGGGGCGCCCTGGCGACCACCTTCACCTCCTCCCAGGGGCTCCTGTTGATGATCCCCAACTTTTACAAGATCGCCGGGGAGCTCACCGGCTTCTGCGTGCATGTGGCGGCGCGCACCATCGCCACCCACGCCCTGTCGATCTTCGGCGACCACTCGGACGTGATGGCGTGCCGGCAGACGGGGATGGCGATGCTCTGCTCCTCGTCGGTGCAGGAGGCGCACGACATGGCCCTCATTGGCCAGGCGGCGTCGCTCTCCTCGCGCATCCCCTTCATCCACTTCTTTGACGGCTTCCGCACCTCCCACGAGCTCGCCAAGATCCGCACCCTTTCCGACGACGACCTCAGGGCGTTGATCGACGAGCAGACCCTGTTGGACCATCGCGCCCGGGCGTTGGACCCGGACCGGCCGGTCCTGCGCGGCTCGGCCCAGAACCCCGACTGCTTTTTCCAGGCGCGTGAGGCGTGTAACCCCTTCTACGCTGCCTGCCCGGAGGTGGTGGAGTCGATGATGGCGCGCTTCGCGGCGCAGACCGGCCGCAGCTACCGCCTGTTCGACTACACCGGCCACCCGGAGGCGGAGCGGGTGGTGGTGGCGATGGGCTCGGGCGCGGAGACGGTGCGCGAGACGGTGGCGCGCCTGGTGGCCGACGGCGAGCGGGTCGGGGTGGTGACGGTGCACCTCTATCGGCCGTTTGCCGCCGACCGGCTCCTTGCCGCGATGCCGGCCACCACCCGGACGATCACCGTGCTCGATCGCACCAAAGAGCCCGGAAGCGTGGGCGAGCCCCTCTACCTCGACGTGGTCACCGCGGTGGCCGAGGCGGCGCAGGCGGGGACCCTGCCGCTCGCCGCGCGGCCCACGGTGGTGGGCGGTCGCTACGGCCTCTCCTCCAAGGAGCTCACCCCGGCGATGGTGAAGGGGGTCTTCGAGGCGGCGAGCGAGTCGACCCCGAAAAACCACTTCACCGTCGGGATCGTCGACGACGTGAGCCACACCTCGCTCCCCTGGGACGAGAGCTTCGACATCGAAGCAAAGGAGACGGTGCGGGCGATCTTCTACGGCCTCGGCTCCGACGGCACCGTGGGGGCCAACAAGAACACCATCAAGATCATCGGCGAGGGGACGGACCTCTTCGTCCAGGGGTACTTCGTCTACGACTCGAAAAAGTCGGGGGCGGTGACCATCTCCCACCTGCGCTTCGGCCCCCGGGAGATCCACGCCCCGTACCTGATCCGCCAGGCCTCCTTCATCGCCTGCCACCAGTTCCCCTTCGTCGACAAGTACGACATGTTGGCCGCCGCCGCCCCCGGTGCGACCTTGCTGATCAACGCCCCCTTCCCCACAGAGGAGGTGTGGGACCGCCTGCCGCGGGAGATGCAGGAGCAGATCGTCGCCAAGGGGCTGAAGCTCTACGCCATCGACGCCTACGCCGTGGCCGCCGAGGTGGGCATGGGGCGGCGCACCAACACCCTGATGCAGACCTGCTTCTTCGCCCTCTCCGGGGTCCTCCCCAAGGAGGAGGCGATCGCCAAGATCAAGGCGGCGATCGAGAAGACCTACGGCAAGAAGGGCGAGGAGGTGGTGCGGCGCAACTTCGAGGCGGTGGACGCGGCCCTGGATCACCTGCACGAGGTTGAGGTGGGGACGGCCACCAGCGACCACACCCGGCCGCCGATCGTCTCCGCGGAGGCGCCCGACTTCATTCAAAAGGTCACCGCAGTGATGATGGCCGGTCTCGGCGACCAGCTCCCGGTCTCCGCCTTCCCTCCGGACGGCACCTGGCCCACCGGGACGACGAAATGGGAGAAGCTCGGCACCGCGCTTTCCGTGCCGGTGTGGGAGCCGGAGCTGTGCACCGAGTGCGATCAGTGCGCGATGGTCTGCCCGCACGCCGCGATCCGCGCCAAGGCGTACCCGGAGGAGGCGCTGGAGGGCGCCCCGGACGACTTCCTCTCGTGGAAGTTCAAGGGCAAGCCGTTCTCCGGCTGGAAGTTCACCATCCAGGTGGCGCCGGACGATTGCACCGGCTGCCGTCTGTGCACCGAGGTCTGTCCCGCCAAGGACAAGGCGAACCCGAAGCGCAAGGCGATCAACATGGTTGATCGCTTCAAGGTGTTGGAGCAGGAGCGGGCACGGTACGACTTCTTCCTCGATCTGCCGGAGGTGAAGCGGACCCAGCTCAACAAGCTCAACGTCAAACAGACGCAGCTCCTAGAGCCCCTCTTCGAGTACTCCGGCGCCTGTCCCGGGTGCGGTGAGACGCCGTACATCAAGCTGGTGACCCAGCTCTTTGGCGACCGCCTGGTGATCGCCAACGCCACCGGCTGCTCGTCGATCTACGGTGGCAACCTCCCCACTACCCCGTACACCACGAATAGCGATGGCCGCGGTCCGGCGTGGGCCAACTCGCTGTTCGAGGACAACGCCGAGTTCGGCCTCGGCCTCAGGCTCGGGGTGGAGGGGCAGCGGCGCGAGGCGGAGACGCTGCTTACGGCCATGGCCGGCGAGATCGGCGCCACCCTCACCGACGCGCTGCTGGGCGGGGACCAGTCGACCCCGGAGGGCATCGAGCAGCAGCGCGAGCGGGTCGCTGCCCTGCGCCGGAAGCTCGCCACCGCCACCGACCCGCGCACCCAGCGGCTGGCGCAGGTGGCGGACAGCCTGGTGGACCGCTCGGTGTGGATCTTCGGTGGCGACGGCTGGGCCTACGACATCGGCTACGGCGGCCTGGATCACGTCCTGTCACTGGAGCACAACGTCAATGTCCTGGTGATGGATACGGAGGTCTACTCCAACACCGGCGGCCAGGCGTCGAAGGCGACGCCGCTCGGTGCCGCCGCCAAGTTCGCCACCGCCGGCAAGGGGGTGGCGAAGAAGGACCTCGGGCTCATGGCGATGAGCTATGGTCACGTCTACGTCGCCTCCATCGCCTTCGGCGCCAAGGACGCGCAGACGGTGAAGGCGATCGCCGAGGCCGAGGCCTACCCCGGGCCGTCCCTCATCCTCGCCTACTCCCACTGCATCGCCCACGGCTACGACCTCGCCTTCGGTGTCGAGCAGCAGAAGCGGGTGGTCGCCTCGGGCATCTGGCCCCTCTATCGCTTCGACCCGCGACGCATCGCCGCCGGGGAGCCGCCGCTCGTCCTCGACGCCAAGGAGCCGACCCTGCCGGTGGCCGAGTTCATGCGCCACGAGACCCGCTTCCGGATGGTCGAGCGGATCAATCCGGAGCGCTTCCACCGTCTCGCCGCCCAGGCGCAGGAGGCGGCGGAGCGGCGGGTACAGGTCTACCGCCACCTCGCGGGGCTGCAACTCCAGGCAGCGGGCAACAGCGACGACTAGCTCGAACCTAGATTCTGTCGGGTTGACCAGAGGAGGGGGGAGATAACCGGAGAAGGGGGTGCACGCGTCCCCTCGGTGGAGGAGAATCGCGCCCCTGTGTCCCGCCTACCACCCCTCCGCCCCGTATCCGGCGTTTGCCTCGCCTTCCTCCTGGCGGTGGCTACCCTCGCGGCGGCGCCACCGACCAAGCCGGCGGCGACGCTCGTGGCGGCGCAGATCGAGGCGTTCCTCGCCGGCCACCAACGCCCGCCTGCGTCGTGAGGGGCACCACGTGGCACGCCACTCGCTGCACATGCAGGGCAAGGCGATCGACATCCGCCTCCCCGGCTGCGACCTCCCGCGCCTCCATGCCGCCGCCCGCGCCCTGCGCCGGGGAGGCGTCGGCTACTACCCGCGCTCAGACTTCGTCCACGTGGACACCGGGCGGGTGCGCTACTGGTAAGGGGGGCCGCGGGGGCGCGACGATGATGGGGTCGCGCCTTCTCTCGGCGTGCTCTGCCGTCTACGCTTCCGGCACGCTACTTCCATCGCCTGCCTGGAGCCCCCATGGACCTCGCCGCCACCTATCTCGGCATCGACCTTCCCCATCCCTTTATCGTCGGCGCCTCGCCGCTCTCCGACAGCCTCGACTCGGTGCGCCGTTTGGAGGACGCGGGGGCCGCGGCAATTACCCTCCGTTCGCTCTTCGCCGAGCAGCTCGACGCCGAGGGGCTCGCCACTCACCGGGCAATGGACGGGGTCTCCCACGCCTCGCCGGAGGCGGCCACCTACCTCCCCGACCCGGACGACTTCATCCTCGGCCCCGACGCCTACCTCGATCACCTTTGCCAGGTGAAGCAAGCGGTCGCCATCCCGGTGGTCGCGTCGCTCAACGGCGCCCACGCCGACGGTTGGCTCGACTACGCCCGGAAGATCGCGGCAGCGGGCGCCGACGGGCTCGAGCTCAACCTCTACGACGTGGTCACCGACCCCGAGCTCTCCAGCGAAGCGGTGGAGCGGCAGCGGCGGGAGATCGTGGCGAGTGTCGTTCAGGGGCTCGACATCCCGGTAGCGGTGAAGCTGTCGCCGTTCTACACCGGCCTGCCCGCCTTTGCCCGCCGCCTCCAGCGCGCCGGCGCTGCGGGGATCGTCCTGTTCAACCGCTTCTTCGAGCCCGACCTCGACATCGAGGAGCTGGAGGTGACCACCGGCCACCGCGCCTCCCACTCGGGGCTGCTGCTGTTGCGCCTGCGCTGGCTGGCGATCCTCCGCCCCGGGTTTACCGGTTCACTGGCGGCGAGCGGCGGGGTGCACACGGTGATGGATGCGGTGAAGGCGATCATGGCGGGTGCGGACGCGGTGCAGCTCGTCACCTGCCTCCTGCGCGACGGCGCGGGCCATCTCACCGAGCTACGCGACGGCCTCGCCCAGTGGCTCGAAGAGCACGACTACGAGAGTCTGGAGCAGGCCCGTGGCTCCATGGACCTCGCCCACTGCCCCAACCCCGCCGCCTACCGCCGGGCCCAGTACATGCGCCTGTTGCAGACGTGGAGCGGAGAGTAATAGGGCGACGACGTCGTTTTCTTGCCCCACAAGTCTTTCCGTGTCCCCCGTGGTGAAGAGAGGAGAGTGGACGATCATGGTCATCGGCGTGGGCCATTGACGCGTGGGTAGATGATGGCTAGCGTTTGCTAGCATCTCGGTGTAACCCGCACCACAAGAGGAGCTCCGATGGCCCAGGTACAGCTCGCCACAAGGATCGATGGCCGCGTCAAGCGGGCGGCGGAGATGTACTGCAAGGCACGCGGATTGCGGATGAACCGCTTCATCGAGGATGCCCTCCTCGACAAGCTGGAGGAGCTGGAGGATCTCGAAGAGGTGAAACGGTTGCGCGCCGAGCCGACACGGCCCTTTACGGAGATCGTGGAAGAGCTCAAACGCGATGGCCTCCTTTGAAATCGAGGTCACCGCGACGGCTGAGCGGCAGATCCGCAAGCTCCCTCGCGAGGCGCGGACACGTGTAATCGAGGCGATCGCACGTCTAGGAGCCTGTCGGACTTATGCACGATCTACTGCGGAAAAGCGGATCTCGGCCCGGATCGTGCCCCGTTCTTCGTTTCATAGGCCCACTATGTGCCTCGAACGGGTCCCAATCCGGACTCGAGCCCGCTTTCCCTCGCGACGATCGCATAAGTCCGACAGACTCCTAGCAGAGGTGCCGCGACCGCGCGGCACGCGCAAGCTCGCGGGCCACGATGATCTTTTGCGAATCCGGGTCGGGACTTACCGTGTGATCTACAGCGTGGTGGCGAAACGCCTGGTGGTTCTGATCCTCAAGGTCGGCCACCGCCGCGATGTCTATCGGTAGTCGATCCTTTTGTACCTCGGCTGCGGATCGATACCACGGCCTCCTCGACGAGGACCACCACGTCCGGATGGGGGTCATGAAGCAGGGGGGTGAGGGGGTCGAGGTGGCGCTGCTCCCCGACCAGGCCGAGGAGGTAGGCGGCGTCGCCGCGCAGGGTGGCGCTGTCGGCGGTCAGATGTGGGACGAGGGCGTCGGCGAGGGCGATGAGTCCGCCGTTCGCCTCATCCTGGAGCGCCTCGACCGCCGCTACCGCCCCCATCCGCACCCGCACCCGCTCGTCCGCCACCAGCCCGGCCAGGAGCGGCGCCTGGTGTGGCTCCTGGCGCAGCAGCGCCAGGACGTTCTCCAGCAGGCCGTCGGCGAGGCCGTCGGCGAGCATCGGGGTGAGGTCGGTGTCGGGGTTGAGGCGCATGGCGGCCAGTGTGCCATTCGGCGGCGCACCCCACCACGGGAGGTTTTGGGGTCAGGTCTTGCATTGCAACATTTCTCGAAGAAATCTTGCAATGCAAGACCTGACCCCAAAAACCTCTAGACGAGTTTCAAACTTAGGGCTCAACGAACCGCCATGCGGCTAATTTTTTGCTACGGTAGACGTTGATGTGCCAACACGGGGAGTGGACCGCCCCGAAGGAGGAACCTATGGACGGGAACGAGACCTTCTACGAGGTGATGCGGCGCCATGGCATCAGCCGCCGCAGCTTTCTCAAGTTCTGTGCGGTCACCGCCGCCACCCTCGGGTTGCCGCCGGGTTCGGCAACCAAGATCGCCGAGGCCCTGGAGACGAAGCCGCGCACCCCGGTGATCTGGCTCCATGGTCTGGAGTGCACCTGCTGCTCCGAGTCGTTCATCCGCTCCGGCCACCCGCTGGCGAAGGACGTGGTCCTGTCGATGATCTCGCTGGATTACGACGACACTCTCATGGCCGCCGCCGGCACCCAGGCGGAGGAGATCCTCGAGCAGACCATCGCCAAGTACGACGGCCGCTACATCCTTGCCTGCGAGGGCAACCCGCCGCTCGGTAACGACGGCATGTACTGCATCCAGGCGGGCAAGCCGTACCTGGAGAAGCTGCGCCACATGGCCGACCACTGCCAGGCGATCATCGCCTGGGGGTCGTGCGCTTCGTGGGGGTGCGTGCAGGCGGCGAAGCCGAACCCCACCCACGCGGTGCCGATCCACAAGGTGATCCACGACAAGCCGATCGTGAAGGTCCCCGGCTGTCCCCCGATCGCCGAGGTGATGACCGGGGTGATCACCTACCTGGTCACCTTCGGCCGTCTGCCGAAGCTCGACCGGCAGGGGAGGCCGCTGATGTTCTACGGCCAGCGGCTCCACGATAAGTGTTACCGGCGGCCCCATTTCGACGCCGGCCAGTACGTGGAGAAGTTCGACGACGAGGGGGCGCGCAAGGGGTATTGCCTCTACAAGATGGGGTGCAAGGGGCCGACCACCTACAACGCCTGCTCGACCATCGGCTGGAACGGCGGCGTCTCCTGGCCGGTGGGCTCGGGCCACGGCTGCCTCGGTTGCGCCGAGGACAATTTCTGGGACAAGGGCTCCTTCTACTCGCCGGTGACCAATCTGGAGGTCACCGGCCAGGTGGAGGCGACCGCGGACCAGATCGGCAAGACCGCCGCCGGGGTGGTGGGGGCGGCGGTGGCGGTCCACGCCGCGGCTACCGCGGTGAGCCGCATCGGCAAGAAGGGAGGGGAGTGAGATGGCGACCCAGCAAACACCGAACGGGTACACCCTCGATGACTCCGGCCGCCGCGTGGTGGTCGACCCGATCTGCCGGATCGAGGGCCATCTGCGTGTCGAGGTGAACGTCGACAGTGACAACGTGATCCGCAACGCGGTCTCCACCGGCGCCATGTGGCGCGGTATCGAAGTCATCCTCAAGGGGCGCGACCCGCGCGACGCCTGGGCCTTCACCCAGCGCATCTGCGGCGTCTGCACCGGCGTCCACGCCCTCACCTCGGTGCGCTGCGTGGAGGACGCCCTGGGGATTGAGATCCCGGACAACGCGAACACCATCCGCAACCTGATGATGCTCGCCCAGCACACCCAGGATCACCTGATCCACTTCTACCACCTCCACGCGCTGGACTGGGTGGATGTGGTCTCGGCGCTCTCTGCCGACCCGAAGCAGACCTCCGACCTCGCCCAGTCGATCTCGCCGTGGCCGAAGGCATCGGTGGGCTACTTTCGCGATGTCCAGGGGCGGTTGAAGGCGTTCGTCGAGTCGGGCCAGCTCGGCCCCTTCCAGAACGCCTACTGGGGCCACCCGGCCTACAAGCTGCCGCCCATCGCCAACCTCATGGCGGTCGCCCACTACCTGGAGGCCCTCGACTTCCAGAAGGAGATCGTCAAGATCCACGCCGTCTTCGGCGGCCGCAATCCGCACCCAAACTGGATCGTGGGCGGCATGCCGTGCGCCATCAACGTCGATGACGCGGGCGCGGTGGGCGCCATCAACATGGAGCGGCTCAACCTCGTCTCGTCGATCATCGAGCAGTCGATCGCCTTTGTAGACCAGGTCTACATCCCCGATCTGAAGGCGATCGCCTCCTACTACAAGGATTGGACCTACGGCGGTGGACTGTCGTCGAAGAATTGTCTCGCCTATGGCGAGTTCCCGGAGAGGGCGAACGACTGGAGTTGGCAGAACCTCCACCTCCCCTCGGGCGCGGTCCTCGACGGTGACCTCTCCACCGTCCACGACGTGGATATCAAGGACCCGGAGCAGATCCGCGAGTTCGTCGACCACTCATGGTACCAGTACGCGGACGAGTCTCAGTCGCTCCACCCGTGGGACGGGGTCACCGAGCCCAATTTCGAGCTTGGCCCCAAAACCAAGGGGACGAAGACCGCCATCGAGAACCTCGACGAAGAGGGCAAGTACTCGTGGATCAAGTCGCCCCGCTGGCGCGGCCACGCCATGGAGGTGGGACCTTTGGCGCGCTACGTGGTCGCCTACGCCCGCGGTCACGAGGAGGTCCGGGCCCAGGTGGACGGTCTGCTGCGTGAGCTCGGTCTGCCGCTCACCGCGCTGTTCTCCACCCTCGGCCGCACCGCCGCCCGGGGGCTGGAGTGCTCCTACACGGCGCATCTCATGCGCGACCAATTCAACAAGCTGATCGCGACCATCCGTGCCGGCGACACCGCCACCGCCAACATGGACAACTGGGAGCCGGAGACTTGGCCCGCCACGTGCAAGGGGGCAGGGGCGGCAGAGGCGCCACGCGGGGCACTCGGCCACTGGATCCACATCGCCGATGGCAAGATCGCCAATTACCAGGCGGTGGTTCCCACCACCTGGAACGCCGGACCGCGCGATCCCAGCGGCCAGATCGGTGCCTACGAGGCGGCGCTCCTCGGCACCCCCATGGCCGATCCCGCCAAGCCCCTGGAGATCCTCCGCACCATCCACAGCTTCGACCCATGCCTCGCCTGCGCCGCCCACGTCATGAGCCCCGACGACCAGGAGATGGCGGTCGTCAAGGTGAGGTAACGCACACGAGGTCAGGAGGTATGACCATGGCCGCCACTACAGTCCCCGCCACCCACGCTCAACCGGTCTACGCCTTCCAGGCGCCGGTGCGCCTCTACCATTGGGTGAACGCGGCTTGCATCCTCACCCTCGCCGCCACCGGCTACCTCATCGCCCACCCGCTCCCCACGGTGATGGGGGAGGCGAGCGACCACTTCATCATGGGCAGGATCCGGCTGATCCACTTCACCGCCGGTTACCTCTTCGCCGTGTCGTTCGCCGGGCGGATCTACTGGGCCCTGGTGGGCAACCAGGTGTCGCGCCAGATCTTCTACCTGCCCGTCTGGAGCGGGGCGTGGTGGCGCCACCTCTCCGAGGACATCGCCTTCTACCTCTTCCTGCGCAAGAAGATCGTTGAGCCGCCGGGCCACGATTCCCTCGCCCAGGCCGCCATGTTCCTCTTCAACACCCTCGGGTCGATCTTCATGATCGTCACCGGCTTCGCCCTCTACGGTGAGGGGCTCGGCCACGGGAGCTGGGCCGACCGCGCCTTCGGCTGGGTGATTCCCCTCTTTGGCGACGCGGAGCGGGTCAATAACTGGCACCTCCTCGGCATGTGGATCCTTCTGTGTTTCGTCATTATCCACATCTACATGGCGGTCCGCGCCGATATCGTCGGCCGCACCACCTCACTCTCGTCGATCGTCGGTGGCTGGCGCTCGCCCAAGAACTAGGTAGGAGCGGGCCATGCCCGCGATCCGAGCCACAGGCGCGGCAGGCCCTGCGGGCCTGAATCGCGGCCAGGAGGCAGCTCCTACCACACCGTCGAACGCCCCCACCGCTGAAAGCTGATCGCTGACCCCCATGCACACCCTCGTCCTCGGCATCGGCAACCCCCTGTGGGCGGACGAGGGGTTCGGGGTGCGGGCAGTGGAGGCGCTGCACGAGCGGTATCGTCTTTCCCCCGAGGTGGAGGTGGTGGACGGCGGCACCCAGGGGCTCTTCCTCCTGCCCCTGGTGCGGGGTGCGACCAACCTCCTGGTGTTGGACGCCATCGACTTCGGCGACGAACCGGCCACCGTCCGGGTGGTACGCGGCGACGGGGTGCCGTGCTACCTTGGGGCGAAGAAGGTCTCCATGCACCAGACCGGCTTCCAGGAGGTTCTCGCCTCGGCGTCGCTCTTCGGCGACCTCCCGGCCCGCCTCACCCTGATCGGCGTTCAGCCGGTCACTCTCGAAGACTACGGCGGCTCCCTCACGCCGCCGGTGGCGGCGCGTCTGCAGGAGGTGGTGGAGTTGGCGGTAGCGGAGCTCGCCACCTGGGGAGTGACGGCGGAGCGGCGTACCGCGCCCCCGGATCCCCTCGCTCCGGCGGAGATGGCGCGGGCGGCCTACGAGGGGCGGGTAGAGTCGTGAGCATGGTGCCCCCCGCCGACCTCGACGCCGTCCTCGCCTGGCTTGCCACCACCCTGGAGTCGTGGCAGCCCGATGCCCCCAACGCCACCCTCGACCTTGCCGCCCTGCCGGCGGATCAGCTCACCGAGCTCGACGATCGCCTCGGCCGCGGCGAGGTGGAGGTTACGGCGGGTGAGCGGGCGATCCACGAATGCCGTCTCCCCGGCGTCTGGCGCCACGAGTCGTCACCGCGCCTGGAGGTCGGCCCCGCCCCCACGCTCCCGGAAACGGCGCCCCTCCCAGGTCCCTTGCCGGTACGCCCCGAGGACCTGATGAACGGTGAGCCGATTGTCGCCGAGGTCACCACCCACGCCGCCGCCTACCGGCCGGGCGATCCGCCGCACCAGATCCACCTCTCCCACCTCCCCCTCACCCCCGGCGATCTCGCCTACATCGAGGCGAGCCTTGGCGAGCGGCCGGTGCGGATCCACATGCGCGGCTACGGCGAGACCCACATCACCGGGGCGGCGCTGAACCACGTCTGGCACGTCCGCCACGCCAACGCCTCGGGCCAGACCATCCTCTCCACCATCGAGATCGGCGACCTCCCGGAGGTCGTCCGTGCCACCCCGGAAGATCTCGCCGACGCGGCACGCGAGGCGGCGGCGATGGCTCGGGATGGCTAGGAGCCTGTCGGACTTTGGCCCGATCTACTGCGGAAAAGCGGATCTCGGC
>CAZRGD010000047.1:0-7559 GCA_964599505.1 uncultured Nitrospirota bacterium
CGGTCCTCAGACCTACACAACACCTCTCGACGTCGACTCGCCAACCTTGAACCTCCCTGCCCAGCCAAGCCAGCAGACGCATCAGCGCCGCACGCCCATGGCCCGCACTGTACCCTGATCCGCCGGTGCGATCACAGTGACACCACGACGGTGCATCGATCGCCAACACCCCCCTGCCCCCCCCCGGTCCACGGGAGAAAAACCCTCCAACACCGAATGCAGACAGAGCCATACGGACGATGCTGCAAACCACGTGCCACCGGATGATTTGGGGCGAATCGTCACCCCTGCCGCCGTACGGACGGTGGCGCCCCCATGGCTACCGATTCCGTCGACGGTATCGCGCAACGACTCCCCTCACAGCGGCTCCCGGTAAAACATCAACACCATACCGATGAGGAGGAGGGCGACGTCGGCGCCGACGCCGGCAAAGCGGGCGGCGGCGCCATCAAGGCGCAGCTCGAGCCAGCGACCACACGCCATGAGCACGGCGAGGACGCCAATGGCGGTGTGGGTCACCTCGATGAGGTACTCGAACTTGATGTTGAGGGCACTGTGGGAATGGGTCAGCAGGAGGACCGCCCCGGCGACGCAGAGGATCGGGAACACGTCGGGCAACGAGCCCGGTCGCTCGACGGTACGGGCGCGCCACTCGAGGAGGCCGAGGACGACCACAAGCACGACCGCCAGGCGGTGTTGCAAGGTCTCGGCGCTGAGCATCCCCTGCCAGAAATCGATGTGCCCCAGGGGCCAGTCGTTGGGGTCGCTGCGCACGGCGAGGAAGGCGCCGAGGCCGAGAAAGCCGAGGGGCCAATGGCGTGTCCAGGAGGCGCGACCGAAGCGACAGACGAGGGCGAAGAGGGCCATCGCCGCGAGGAAGAGGCCGGCGACGTTGTGGTTGAACTCCGACCAGGAGACATCCGCCAGCGTCGGTGTGACCACCAGCGGCGCGGTTGCCTGCGGTGCCAGGTTCTCCACCGCGGCGTGAGGTGGCGAGTGGATGCGCGGCAGGTCGTTGATGACCCGCCCCTCCAACTCCACCAGAGCGACATCCACCCCGCCCGGCAGCCGCTTCACCTGCTCCAGCGCCCGGGTGAGACGGTCGAGGTCGGGATCCCGCGACGCCGTGAGACGGCGCTCAAGGGCGTCGACCGCGTTGCGCCGCGCCGCTGCGCTCGGAGGTGCCGCTGACCTCGAAAGAGGCAGCAGAGTGTGTTCACTGGGAGGCGGCGTGGAGCCGCTCGGCGAGCTTCGCCTGCATCTTCTCCATCAGGGCGTCGAAGCCATTGCGCTTTACGAAGCCGGCGTACTCGGCACGTTTCAGGGCGAGGTTGCTCACCCCCTCGGCGACCACGTTGATGATCCGCCACCGTCCGTCACGCTGGCGCAAGAGGTAGTCGAGAGAGACGGTGTCGCCGTCGCTCTTCACCAGCTCGGTGCGCACCAGACGATCACCGCGCGGCGCCACCTCACTGGCGAGGATACGGAACGATTCACCGGAGTAGCCGTCGAAGCGGTCGGCATAGGTGGTGACGCTCATCTCGGTGAAGGCGCGCACATAGCGCTCGCGTTCCGCCTCGGAGACCTTCTTCCAGTAGCGGCCGAGGGCGAAGTGGGCGATGAAGGGGAGGTCATGGGTGGCGGTGACCACCGGCCGGAGCCGCTCACGCCGCTGCACCAGGGTGAGGTTTGCCCCCTGCTTCATCGCCTCGATGAGGGCGCTCTGGAGGGTGTAGACCACCGCCGCCGCCTCCCCCTCGGGTTGCGGCCCGGCCGCCACCATCCGAGGCGCCAGAGAAGCAACGAAGAGGAGCGCCAGGAGGAGGGGCAATCCGCCTCGGTCACGACGGTGGGAGCGCGGCGCGCCTCGACCCATAGCGACGAGGCTCTGCATCACCCCACCTCGACCTTCTCCGCCACCCGATCCTCACGCTCCGGATCGGGTTTCGCCGCTGGCGGCGGCGTGGTGTCGTAGAGGATCGGCAGCTCGGGGACCATGGGACCGTCGGTGCGCGGGCCACGCAGGTAGACCTTCAGGGCGCGCAGGGGATGGCTGACCGTGTCGTTCACCGCGGTGGGCTCGAAGCCGCAGTGCATCATGCACTGGGCACATTTTGGGTTGCGACCGACGCCGTAGCGCTGCCAGTCGGTCTCCTCCATCAGCTCGGCGAAGGTCGCCGCGTATCCCTCGTCCACCAGCAGGTAGCAGGGCCGCTGCCAGCCGAACAGGTTGCGCGTTGGGTTGCCCCACGGGGTGCACTGGTACGCCTGGTTGCCGGCGAGAAAGTCGAGGAAGAGGCTCGACTGGTTGAACCGCCACCGCCGGCCGCGGCCGAGCTTGAAGATCTCCCGGAAGAGCTGCTTGCTTCCCTGGCGCTCGAGGAAGAGCGCCCCCTGCGGCGCGTGGTCGTAGGAGAAGCCCGGGGCGACGGTGATCCCCTCCACCCCGAGGGCCATCGCCTCGTCGAAGAAGGGGGCGACCTCGTCCGGCCCCTCGCCCTGGAAGAGGGTGGTGTTGACCGTCACCCGGAAGCCACGGCTGCGCGCCAGGCGGATCGCCGCCACCGCCTCGTCGTAGACCCCGTCGCGGCAGACCGAGGCGTCGTGGCGGTGACGGTTGCCGTCGAGGTGGACGGAGAAGGTCATGTAGGGCGACGGGGTGTAGTCGTCGATCCGCCGCTTCAGGAGCAGGGCGTTGGTGCACAGGTAGACGAACCGCTTGCGGCGCACCAGCTCGGCAACGATCTGGGCCATCTCGTTGTGGATCAGGGGCTCGCCGCCGGCGATGGAGACGATCGGGGCACCGCACTCCTCCGCCGCGCCGACGCACGCCTCCACCGTCATCCGCTGATCGAGGGTCTCGCGCGGGTAGTCGATCTTGCCGCAGCCGGCGCAGGCGAGGTTGCAACGAAAGAGGGGCTCGAGCATGAGCACCAGGGGGTAGCGGTCACGGCCCGCGAGGCGCTGGCGCAGGATGTAACCACCGACACGAAGCTGTTGGATGAGGGGAATGGCCATGGGGTTATTTCTTCGCGAGCCCTTAGCACGCCGCCGGGTTAGTGAGCGCCTCCGGGAGGCGGAAGGTGACGCCCTCGGCCTGCGCGGCCAGCTCCCGGGTGGCGACGACCCCGAAGCGGCGCAGGCGGGCGAGGACCTCCTCCACCACCACCTCGGGGGCGGAGGCGCCGGCGGTGATCCCGACCCGGGTGTGGGTGTCGAACCAGTCCGGATCGAGCTGGGCGGCATCCTCGATCAGGTGGGCGGTGATCCCCGCCCGCTCACCCACCTCGCGCAGGCGGTTAGAGTTGGAGCTGTTGCGCGCCCCGACCACCAGGAGGATATCGATGGCCCCGGCCATCTGATGGACCGCGTTCTGGCGATTCTGGGTGGCGTAGCAGATGTCGTTCACGTCCGGCCCCTCGATGGCGGGAAAACGGCGGTGAAGCGCCTCGATCACGTCGCGCGTGTCGTCGAGGCTGAGGGTGGTCTGGGTGACGTAGGCGACGCGGTCCGGGTCCGTCACCTGCAGTGACGCTACATCCGCCACCGAGGAGATTACGTACACCGTGCCGGGAATCCGCCCCTTGGTCCCCTCCACCTCCGGGTGGCCGTCGTGGCCGATGATCACCACCTCGTACCCCTGGGTGCTGTACCGTTGCGCCTGGAGGTGGACCTTGGTGACCAGGGGGCAGGTGGCGTCCACCGCCCGCAGGTGGCGTCTCTGTGCCTCCGCCACCACCCGGTCGGCGACCCCGTGGGCGGAGAAGATGACCACCGCACCGTGCGGCACCTCCGCGAGGCGCTCCACGAAGAGGGCGCCGCGCTCCCGCAAGTCCGAGACGACCCGCCGATTGTGGACGATCTCGTGCAGGACGTAGACCGGCGCGCCGTACACCTCCAGGGCGTGCTCGACGATTTCCACCGCCCGCACCACCCCGGCGCAGAAGCCACGCGGCTTGGCTAGCAAGAGCTCCATGGCGCTTCCCCCCTCCTCAGGCTGATGTAGCACGCTGTCCATTTTGATCTCACAAACCGTCGCATGGGCACCTCCCTTGCACAAGACTTGCATGATCAGCAGCAACCGGTGTGCCACGACCTGCCCATCTACCATGTTTCCCTCCCAATCCAACGGATTCTCAATGCCTTACACCGATGCACCCGGTCCTACACCCTTGCCCCCTCGCGGCGCCGAGCCCCACGCGGTCCATCGGTTCCGAGAAAACGACCCACCCAACCTGGAGGTAAACCATGGTCTCGACCGCCTTGACCAACTTGACCGATGACCCCACCCGCCCCTGGGACGCGCGCCTCGCCCGCTGGCTGGTGAGCCCCCTGCGCGCCACCCCGGTCACTCCCAACCACCTCACCACCCTCCGCCTGGCGGTCGGCATGGCGGCGGTGGCCACCATCTTCGGCGTACGCGCCAACCTCGAAGGACGCATCGGTAAGGCGGGGGCGCGCCTCCCGGCCCTCTCCGGCTTCGAGATCGAGGACTGTCTCTATCTCATGCCGGTGGTGACCTTCACCCACGCCCTCCCCCTCTTCCTCTACGGCTCGGTGGTGGGGGCGCCCCTCTTCGCCCTCTGGGTCACCTGGAGCTACCGCGCCGCCGCCCCGACTCCCAGCGAGGAGGTCCCGTGACCACCCTGGTCACCGGCGCCACCGGCTTCGTGGGCTCCGCGGTCGCCCGCCACCTCGCCGCCGCCGGCCTTCGCCTGCGGCTGCTCGCCCGCGCCGGCAGTGACCGCAGCAACCTCGCCGGGATCGATGCAGAGGTCGTGGAGGGTGATCTCACCGATCCGGCGTCGCTGGCGCGCGCGCTCGCCGACTGCCGCTACCTCTTTCACCTCGCCGCCGACTACCGCCTCTGGGCGCCACACCCCGAGGTCCTCTACCGGACCAACGTCGACGGCACCCGGCAGCTCATGCGCGCCGCGGCCGAGGCCGGGGTGGAACGGATCGTCTACACCAGCAGCGTCGCCACCCTCGGCCTGCGCGCCGACGGAGCGCCGGCGGACGAGTCCACCCCCACTGCTCTGGCAAAGATGATCGGCCCGTACAAACGGTCCAAGTTTCTCGCCGAGGCGGCGGTCCTCACGATGGCACGCGAGGAGGGGCTGCCGGTGGTGATCGTCAACCCCTCCACCCCGGTGGGACCACGCGATCGCAGGCCGACCCCGACCGGCCGCCTGGTGGTCGACGCGGCGCGCGGTGCCATGCCCGCCTACGTGGACACCGGGCTCAATCTCGTCCACGTGGACGACGTCGCCGAGGGCCACCTTCTCGCCCTGGAGCGCGGCACCGTGGGGGAGCGCTACATCCTCGGGGGCGAGGACCTCACCCTGAAGGCAATCCTCGAGGCGGTGGCCGGGATCACCGGCGGCCGCCCGCCGCGCCTGCGCCTCCCCCACGGCGCCGTCCTCCCGATCGCCTACCTCGCCGAGGGGTGGGCGCGGATCACCGGCCGCGAGCCGCGCGCCACTATCAACGGCGTCCGCATGGCCCGCAAGCGGATGTTCTTCTCCAGCGCCAAGGCGATCGACGCCCTCGGCTACCGGCCGCGGCCGGCGATCGAGGGGCTCCGCGACGCGGTGGCGTGGTTCCGGGAGCACGGCTACCTCGGATGAGGCGACACGCCGCACAACGCAGACCCGACCCATGAAAGTGGCCTTTGAGTCGAGATCGAAGAACCCGCATCGACGATCAAGGTCATCGCCCCGGTCGGTTGACCAGCTCGTCGACCGTGATCGAAAGGACCGCGGCGATGGCCGCGAGGACCTCCGCACGCCCCTGTCGTTGGCCGGATTCGATCTGGGAGAGGTACGGGGTGCTGATCCCCGCAGCCTCTGCGAGCTGCTGTTGGGTCAACGCGCGGTACTCGCGCCACACCTTGACCGGCCCCTCCCCCGCCAGGATCCGATCAAGCACTGCGATGGGGACGACCTCTTCCGGATGGGCGAGGGCTGTCTTGTAGTCACGCACATCCTCCGCCACCTCCGCCGCCTCGACCAAGCGCACGTACGCCGTGTAGGGGAGCACCGCCCACTCGGGGCGACCATCCTTTTCGATGATCTGAACTCTCATCGATACGCCCCTCCTCTACCGCCGCACGCCGCTGGTGTGGATGCGCAGGCGCGGGCCCGGGGCCGGCTCGGCGAGGATCGACCTCACCTTGGCAGCGATGGCGGCCCCGTCGATCTCCGCCTCGGCGAGCTGCGCCGTCCGGCTCCCCTGGTACACCCAGCGGTCGGGCATGGCGAGGCGGTGGATGCGGTCGGTGGAGAGGCGGTGGTCGTTGCACGCCTCCAGGACTGCGGCCCCGAAGCCGCCGGTGCGGGCGTGGTCCTCTACCATGAGGATCGCGGTGTGGCCGCCGATCAGCTCTTCGAGGAGCGCCACGTCGACCGGCTTGGCGAAGCGGGCGTCGTAGAGGGCGACGTTGTCGCACCCGAGGGCGTCGAGGGCCGAGGCCGCTTCGTAGACCATGGGACCGAGGGCAAGGATCGCCACCTCCGGATGGCCCTCCGGCGCCGGCCGCACCAGGGTGGCCCGACCGAGCTCGTACGGCGCCACCACCGCCGCGAGCGGCGGCGCCGGCACCCCGCCGCGCGGGTAGCGGAGGAAGGTGGGGCCCGCCTCGTAGTGGGCGAGGAAGGCGAGGGCGGCACGCAGGTTCGGCTCGTCGCTGGCGGCGAGGCAGACGGCGCCGGGGAGGGGCCGGAAGAGGGCGATGTCCATAAAGCCGTGGTGGACCGCGCCGTCGCCGCCCACATAGCCCGCCCGGTCCATACACACCCGCACCGGGAGCCCCTGGAGGGCGACCTCCTGAAAGACCTGGTCGAGGGCGCGCTGGGCGAAGGTGGAGTAGACCGCGAAGAAGGGCTTCAGCCCCGCCTTGGCCATCCCGGCGCACATGTCCATGGCGTGACCCTCGCAGATCCCGGTGTCGAAGGTGCGCTCGGGGAAACGCTCCGCCAGCCGCGCCAGGCCGGTGCCGTCGGGCATGGCGGCGGTGACCGCGACGACCCGCTCATCGTCGGCCATGAGTGCCGCGAGCCCGTCGGAGAAGGCGGCGGTGAAGGAGCGGCCCGCCGGGCTCACCTCCACCCGACACCCCTCCACCACGAAGGGGCGTGGCGAGTGGAAGGTGGTGGGGTCCTCGCTGCTGAAGTGGAAGCCGCGCCCCTTCTCGGTCTTGCAGTGGACCACCAGGGGCCGCTGGTGGTCGCGGGCGGCACGGAAGAGGTCGATCAGACCGGCGAGGTCGTGGCCGTCCACCGGCCCGACACACTCGAGGCCGAAGTGGGAGAAGCAGCCCTCGGGGTGGCGGAGCGCCGTGAGGAGGTCGCCCTGCGGGTCGTGACCACCCGCACCGTTGCCGTTGCCATGACCGTTGCGACCCTTCCCGCCGTTCCCATTCCCGTTCCCGCGGGGGTGCGTCTGGATCGCGCTGGCGGCGAGCCACCCCGCCACTGCCCCCTGGGGCTGGCCGATGGACATGCCGTTGTCGTTGAGGACCACGAGGAGCTGGCGCTCCAGGGTGCCGGCGTTGTTGAGCC
>CAZRGD010000047.1:7659-11773 GCA_964599505.1 uncultured Nitrospirota bacterium
TTGTCGTTGAGGACCACGAGGAGCTGGCGCTCCAGGGTGCCGGCGTTGTTGAGCCCCTCCAGGGCGAGGCCGTTGACGATGGAGGCGTCCCCCACCAGGGCGACCACCCGCCGGTCGTCTTCGCCGGTGAGGGTGTCGCCGCGCGCCATCCCCACCGCGGTGGAGATGGCGGTCCCGGCGTGGCCGACGCTGAACAGGTCGTAGGCGGACTCGCGCGGCTCGGGGAAGCCGGAGAGGCCGTCGCGGCTGCGCAGGCGGGCGAAGGCGGCCTGGCGGCCAGTGATGAGCTTGTGGGGGTAGCACTGGTGGCCCACGTCGAAGAGCAGGCGGTCGTGGGCGAAGTCGAAGCAGTAGTGGAGCGCCAGGGTGAGCTCCACCACCCCGAGGTTGGAGGCGAGGTGGCCACCGCTCTCGGCGACCTGGGCGCAGATCAGCCCCCGGATCTCGGCGGCGAGCAGCTCGAGCTCACCGAGGTCGAGACGGCGCAGGTCCGCCGGGCCGTGGATCCCCGGCAGGAGGTGCGGCGACTGCACCCTGTCCGGCGAAGCCGAGGGGGTGGCCCCGGGGGCCCGGTCCAGCGCGGGTACGGCGACCGAGGGTTCGGCCGAAAGCTCGTCTCTCATCGCGTCCTCACGGAAAGCCAGTCGCTCAGGGCAAGGAGGGCGGCGGCCCGCTGCCCAAGGGGGGCGAGGGCGTCCGCCGCCGCCCGGCGGAGGCGGCCCACCTCCGTCCGGCTCTCCTCCAGGCCAAGGAGCGCCGGGTAGGTGAGCTTGCCCTGCGCCGCGTCGTGGTTGGCGTCCTTGCCCAGGTGGCCGGCGGTCTGGGTGACGTCGAGAATGTCGTCCACCACCTGGAACATGAGCCCCACCGCCTCGGCGTAGGCGGTGATCGCGGCGAGCGCCGCCGCGTCCGCGCCGCCGCACATCGCCCCCATGCGGCAGGCACAGCGGATCAGCGCCCCGGTCTTGTTGCGGTGGATCTTCTCCAGCCGGGCCATCGGGGGGACATCGGCGTCGAAGTCGGGGAGGGTGTCGTAGACCTGCCCGGCGATCATGTCGTTGCTCGCGATGGCGAGCTCGCCGCACAGGCGGCCGGCGAGGGGCGGTTCCGCCACCCGGTCGGTGAGGAGCTCGAAGGCGAGGCCGAAGAGGGCATCACCGGCCAGCACCGCCATCGCCTCGCTGTCGCGTACGTGCAGGGTGGGACGGCCGCGGCGCAGCTCCGCGTCGTCCATCGCCGGCAGGTCGTCGTGGACCAGGGAGAAGGTGTGAACCATCTCCATCGCCGCCGCCGGCGCCATCGCCGCCTCGCGCGCCCCGCCCACCGCCTCGCAGGCGTAGAGGGTGAGAAAGGGGCGCACCCGCTTGCCGCCACCAAGGAGCACGTGGCGGATGGCGGAGGCGAGGTTCTCCGGCAGGGGGCGCGCCGCGAGCCACTCCTTCAGGTACCCCTCCACCTCCCGGGCGGTGGCGGCAAAGGTGTCGGCGACCGCTGGAGTGTTCATCCCGCGCTCCCCGCACCCTCCCCGCGACAGACGCAGGGAGACGCCTCCTGAACGATCACGTGCATAGGGGAGCGTAGCCACACCAGATTCACCGTGCAAAACAGGATTCACCTCCTCGAAAGAGAGGACAGCAATCACCGTGCCAGCGGCGAAGCCGCGCCTCTACACCAAGAAAAACAAGGGGTTGTCGAAAAGGGAGGAGTCGGAAAGGGTAACGGCGCACAGAATCGGTCGACCCGACCGCCGCACCTGACCCACCACGCCCTACCCTCACGGAGCCACCTCCGCCACCGCCGCGAGGAGGAGCGCCACGTCCGCGTCACCGATCGCCCCCATGGTGGCGATGCGGACGATCTCCCCGGCGAGGGGACCCTGGCCGGCGTAGATCGTGAAGCCGCGCTGTTTCAGGTGGTCGTGGAGGCTCTCGTAGGCGAGGCCCGGCGGCAGGCGAAAGGCGGTGAGGACCGCAGAGGAGGCGCCGTCGGGGAGGAGAGTTGTCCTCGGAGAAGAGGCAAGGAGAAGTCGCTTCATAACCCAAAGCGGCAAAGAGGCAAAGGATGCAGAGATCCCGTTGACGTGCACACTATGAGATGACGATCTGCAACCTAGATTCTGCAATCCTTCGAGCACCGAGGGCGTCGAGGCAGCTCCTTATGCAAGACGGCGAGCCGATTTCGGCACAGGCGTACTTGAGGTACGGCGAGCACGAAATCGGTGAAGCCAACGCCGCAGAAGGGCCTGAATCGGCGGCCGAATGCCGAAGGAGTGCAGAATCTAGGTGCAATTTCAGCGTGGTCCGTAGACTCGGGAGACGCGAGGCAATAACTTCGTCCCACCCAGAAGGTGTGGTCACCATGAGAGAGATCTTTTTCATCGTCGAAGAGGCACCTGAGGGCGGCTACACCGCGCGGGCGCTCGGTGAGGACATCTTCACCGAGGCGGATGATGTCGACTCCCTCTACCGCGAGGTCCGCGATGCCGTGGAGTGCCACTTCGAGGGGGGCCAAGCGCCCCATGCGATCCGCCTACACTTCGTACGAGAAGAGCTGATCGCCCTATGAAGCTCCCGAGGGACGTGAGTAGGAAACAGCTTAGGTAGGCGTCGCCCCGGCGACGCCTACCGCGTGAGCCGCGGCAGGATCTCCTGCTCGGCGCGCGCCAGGTCCTCGGGGAAATCGATCTCCAGCCACGGTAGGCCGGCCACCGCCTCGACACCGAAGGGGTGCTCGCACAGGAGGTCGCGCACCGCCTCCTCGTGGGGGGCCTCAGTCTCACCGCGCGCCACGTACCCCCCCGCGATCTCCACCAGACGGCGCGCGGTGGCCTCGCTGAAGCGGAAGAAGCCCACCGACTCACCGCAGTCGTCGTAGGCGAGGGCCGGATCGAGCTGCTTGCGCAGCTCCACCGGCCGGCCGGCGCGGAGGCACAGCTTCACCGGCTCGTCGCCCGCCTCGAAGTCGCGATCCAGCAGGCAGCAGTCGGCATGGGGGGAGGTGACGAGGCGGGCCATGAGCCGGTGGTCGTAGAGGACATCGGCGTCCATGAGCAGGACCGGGCCACCCGCGACCATCGTCTCGCGCACCGCCCACAGGGTGGTGACGCTGCCGGCGCGAAAGTCGGGATTGGTCACCAGACGGACTGGCAGCGCCGGCGCCAGGAGCACCGCCCTCATCGCCCCGTCTCCGCGCCGAGGACCGCCGGGCGGCGGCGCTCCGCCACCGGCCAGGCGACCAGCCCCGGGAGTCCGAGGGCGAGCTCGCGGACCCGCTTCACCAGCGACACGGCGAGGGCGACCTCCGGGGTCAGACCGACCATCCGGCCGAGGAGGAGGAAGCCCCCCTCCTGCACCCCGAGGGCGCCGGGGACCGCGAAGGCGGAGGAGCGCACCGCCTGGCCGAGGGACTCGAGGATGATCGCCGTCCCCCACCCCACCGGATGGCCGAGAAAATAGAGCGCCAGCCACACCTCACCGGCACCGGCGACCCAGGCGGCGAGGTGGGCGGCGGCGGAGCGCGCCACCGCCGCGCGGCCGCCGTAGAGGCGCACCACCTCGGCATCGAGGACGACGGCACCGCCCACCAACGACAGCCACGCCCGCCCCCCCGCCACCCCCTCCAGGAGGCGGGCCAGCAGGGTGAAGAGGCCGCGCCGCTGGGCGACGTAGAAGCCGAGCAGCGCCACCGCGCCGAGGGCGACGCCGGTGAGGACCTCGGTGGTCACCGCCGCGCCGCCGAGGCGAAAGAGGAAGAGGGCGAGGCCGAGGAGGGTAAAGAGGAGCTGGGTGAGGACGGTGAGGGTGAGGTCGACCACCACGGCGGCGCCCGCCTCGGGGCCCGGCAGGGCGTCCTGGACCACCAGGCGGGCACGCACCAGGTTACCGCCGATCTGCCCCACCGGCAGGAGGTTGTTGACCGACTCGCAGATCCACCGCGCCAGGGCGACCTCCGGAAAGGAGAGGCGGCGGACCCGACCGAGCCCCCACCAACCGGCGGTGTCCAGGGCCAGGGGGACGAGGTGAAAGAGGGCGACCCACGCCAGCCCCCAGCCGGCCGCCGCCACCGCCGCGGCCACCTGGGCGCCGCCGTTGTAGGCGATCAGGGCGACGAAGAG
>CAZRGD010000048.1:0-2192 GCA_964599505.1 uncultured Nitrospirota bacterium
GGAACGGTGGCTTGTTGTGAGAACAGGGACTAGGGGCTAGGGATTAGGGGCTAGGGGTGGTTGGCCGCTGCGCGGCCACTGATTGATATTTGTTGTGATCTCCCATCGGCATATTTATTCAGCCCGAAGGGCTATCCTTCCCTAGCCCCTAGCCCCTAGCCCCTAGCTCGCTCAGCGCGCCCCCCACCGCACTGCTAGATGCACGCTGAAGTCCGGCGTCGTCTTGTGAGTCATGTCCTCGACGAAGGCAAACTCGAGGTTGGTGGTAGGGGAGAGGGGATGGGTGACGCCGATCCGTAGTTCCACCGCCGGCCGGTCGAGGACGGCGACGCCGGTGTGGTAGGGGCTAGTCTGGCCGGCGAGGGCGACCGACAGCGGGAGGGCGGGGAGGTACCGCCACTCCACATGGACCAGGCCGGTGGCGAAGGGGCGGGTGTGGAGGGTGGAGACCCCGGTGGGGACGACGACGCCGAGGTGCAGCGCCGTCTCCCACACGCCGCGCTCTGCCTCCACCACAGTCTCCGCGGAGAAGTCCCAGCCGCCGCTGCCGCGCGGGCCGAGGCGACCCCCGGCGGTGGGCGCCTTCACCCCGAATCGGAGCGCCAAGCGGCGGTCCTCGCCGGGGATCGTCAGCCAGGTGAGGGTGGCAGCGGCATCGCCCAGGCCGTAGCTCGCCGACTCTTCCTCCAGCATGGTCTCGCCGCCCACCCGCAACCGGTAGAGGTGGCGGCGCGACGGGGCCGAGGGGCGGCCGCCGTCGGGGAGGTGAAAGGTGCGGTGCCAGTCGTTGATGAAGTTGTCGAGCACCCCGCCGCTCGTCTCGATCAGCGGCAGCGATCCATCCACCGCCCAGCGCGGCCCGAGACGGCGGCCGAGGTGGAGGGCGAGGCGGGCGAGCTCCACGTCCACCACCGTCTCGCGCTCGTGGCGGTCCTCCACCTGAAAGATGGAGGCGTAGTCGAGGGTGAGCGCGGTACGCCACACCACCGGCGGCGTCGCGGGCAGGGGCGGCGGGACGTAGAAGGCGAGGAGCGGCGGGTAGAGGTTGCGGATGAGCAACGGCGCCGCGGTCGCGGGAGACGCTGCGACGGCGAGGCCGAGGGCAACGAGGAGGAGGTGGAGGGCGAGGCGCATCGGATTCCCGCGACAACGGTGCGCAGGGTAGTCTCTCGCCTCCCCTCCCGCACCCGGAGCCCCCCATGGCGACCCTCGAAGAGCTCATCGGCAACACCCCGCTGCTCGACCTCACGGCGCTCCTGCCGGAGGCAATACGGGGCCGGGTGGAGGTGCACGCGAAGGTGGAGGGGAACAACCCGGGCGGCTCGGTGAAGGACCGTGCCGCCCTGTCGATGATCCAGGGGGCGGAGGCGCGCGGCGAGATCCGCCCCGGCGACCGGATCATCGAGGCGACCTCGGGAAACACCGGCATCGCCCTGGCGATGATCGCCGCGGCGCGCGGCTACCGGATGACCCTGGTGATGCCGGAGACGATGACCGTGGAGCGGCGCATGGCGATGGCCGCCTACGGCGCCGACTTCGTCCTCACCCCCGGGGGGCAGGCGATGGAGGGGGCGATCGACAAGGCGCGCGAGCTGGTGGCGGCGGGCGAGGGGGTGGAGCTCGACCAGTTCGGTAACGACGACAACTGGCTCGCCCACTACCGCACCACCGGTCCGGAGATCTGGGAGCAGACGCAGGGCCGCATCACCCACTTCGTCTCCGCCATGGGGACCACCGGTACGATCATGGGCAACGCCCGTTACCTGAAGGAGCGGAACCCGGCGGTGGCGGTGGTGGGGTTGCAGCCGGATGCCGGGAGCCAGATCCCCGGTATCCGCCGCTGGCCCGCCGAGTACCTGCCGCGGATCTTTGATGCCCACTGGGTCGACCGGACCTTGGACGTGTCGCGCGTCGCGGCGGTGGCGATGACCCGGCGCCTGGCGCGGGAACACGGCGTGCTGGTAGGAATGTCGAGCGGCGGCGCCGTGGCCGGCGCCGTGCGCGTCGCCGCGGAGCTGGAGGCGGGGGTAGTGGTGACGATCCTCTGTGACCGGGGGGATCGATACCTGTCGACTGACCTATTTGTAGACGGGTGACGGCCGCGCCATGCACGCCATCTTCGGCTCGTGGGTGCGGTTGGCGCGGTGGTCCCCGGTTTGGAGGTAGGAGCCGGCTCCTGCCGGCGAACCGCG
>CAZRGD010000048.1:2292-11721 GCA_964599505.1 uncultured Nitrospirota bacterium
CGGAGCGCGGCGGGCCATCGGCCCGTTTCGCGAGCGGGAGCTCGCTCCTACCTCGGTCTTGGGGGTTGGGTGGATGGCTTCGGATTTGAGGTAGGAGCCGGCTCCTGCCGGCGAACCGCGCGGAGCGCGGCGGGCCATCGGCCCGTTTCGCGAGCGGGAGCTCGCTCCTACCTCGATTGCGGCGGGCAGGTTACGACACCATCCCCAGCTCTGCGGCTGCCTCTTCGAGTGCCCTGTCGAAGGCGAGGAAACGGAAATCGACGCCTTCACCCAGTCGGATCAGGGTCGCTTCTGCGGCGGCCAAGTGGACGCTGTCGTATCCCCGCAACGCGAAGCGTTCCGCCAGATCACCCGCGCGGCGGACCGTGTGCTCATCCACCCCGAGCACGTCCATGCGCTGCCAATCGCGTTCGAGCTCCTGTTTTCGGCCGATCGCACCTGTGCCCAAGCTGGCAGGGGTTCCCGCCGGCCGAAAACAGCCGAAAACAGGTGTCTCAACTTTTTCCCGCCGCACCGATAAGGCACAGGTGCGGATTCTCCTCGCCGAAGACGACAGCGCCACCCGGCGCACTGTGGAGCACCTCCTCACCACCTGGGGCCACGAAGTGGTCTCGTGCGGTGACGGCGAGGATGCGTGGGCGCGTTTTCGCGACGAGGTTCCGAGGCTGCTACTGCTCGACTGGGTGATGCCGGGGCTCGACGGCCTCGATGTGTGTCGCAAGGTACGCGGCCACCCGGCGGGAGGCGCGGTGCAGGTGGTGATGCTCACCGGCCGCGCCGAGCTCGCCGACGTGGAGCAGGCCCTTGCCGCCGGCGCCGATGACTACCTCACCAAGCCGGTCGACGCCGTACAACTCAAAATTCGACTCCAGATTGCTGCCTACCGGTTGCAGCTCCAGACCCTCTTGCAGGAGAGCGAGGCACGTCAGGGGTGCATCCTCGACGCCTTGCCGGCGATCGTCTGGGCGGTCAACCGAGATGGGGTGGTGACCTATGGCGCCGGCGCCGGTCTCGCGGTCATGGGGCTGACGGCATCAGATCTCGTGGGGCGCAGCTATGGTGAATTCTTCGGCAGTTGCCCGGAGATCGTCGCGGTGCACACCCGGGCGCTGGCCGGTTACGAAGAGGTGGTGGATGGGCAGTTTCAGGGACGCAGCGTGGTGGCGCGCCTGCGTCCCCTTTACGACGGCCTCGGCCGGGTCGAGGGGGCGGTGGGGGTCGCGCAGGACGTTTCCGTGGAGCGGCAGCTCGAGGCGCAGATGACCCAGGCGATGAAGATGGAGGTCCTCGGCCAGCTCGTCGCCTCGGTCGCCCACGATTTCAACAACCTCCTCACCGGGATGATGGGCCACATCGAGCTTCTTCAGCTCGATGCAGGCGAGGCGCTGCAGGCGGACCTCTCCGGGGTGATGGAGGCGGCGCGCCACGGCGCCGAGCTTACCCAGCAGCTCCTCTCCTTCTCCCGCCGGCGTGATCCGGGGATGGCGGAGGTGGACGCCGGTGATCTGTGCGGCCAGGCGGTGCGGCTGGTTCGGCGGATGGAAAAAGGGGAGATCGAGGTATCGATCCGGGTGGCCGACGGGGTGCCGAAGGTCTGGGGCGATGCCGAGCAGTTCTACCAGGTGGTGATGAACCTGTGCATCAACGCCCGCGACGCGGTCCTTGCGGCGGGCGAGGTGCGGAGGCGCCGCGCCGGTCGGATCACTGTCGAGGTGGCGGGTTGCGAGGGAAACGAGTCAGCGGAGGCGCCTGCCGGCGAGGTGGTCATCACCGTGCGCGACAACGGCTGCGGCATGGACGAGGAGACCCAGCGCCGCCTCTTCGAGCCCTTCTTTACCACCAAGGGAGAGCGCGGCACCGGCCTCGGCTTGGCGACGGTGCAGCGGCTCGTGGATCGTCACCACGGACGCATCGAGGTGGACTCGACTCTGGGGGAGGGAACCACCTTTACCATCCACCTCCCCGCCTTCGTTTCCGAGGCGGAGGCGGCGGGAGTCGCGGAGGGTGAGGATGGGTGAGATGCGGCGAGAGGGGGCACATGGCGCGGGTCCGTCCAGCGTCGACGGCGGCGAGGTGGGCGGCGAGCGGCGGATCTTCCCGTTGCTGCGTACCGCCGCCCTGCTCTTCGCGGGGGAAGGAGGGGAGGCGGCCCACTACCGGGTCCTCATGGATACCGCCCTCATGGCGACCGGGGTGTCGGCGGCGTGTGTTGTCCGCCACGACCCCACCCGCGACCGGTTCATGGTCCCGCCGACCGTCTCCGTGGGGCTCTCCGACAACTTCCTTGCCAACTTCACCTGTCGCAACAGGGGGTTGGCGGAGGGGGTCTTCAGCGGCCAGCGGTACGTCCTCTCCAACGACATCGACACCGACCACCGCCTGAGTGACCTTTGTCACCGGGAGAAGATCCGCTGCTTTCTCTGTCTCCCCCTCGGTATTGCCGCCGATCGCCTCGGTGTCGTTTACGTCTACAGCCGTGATCGCGACCGGTTCTTCGACGAGGAGGTCTGCTTCCTCCAGACCCTGGCCACCATGGCCGGCCTCGCCATCTCCGCGAGCCAGCGGGCATGCGAGGTGGAGGAGACCGAGAGGGTCCTCCGCCGGCTGGTGGAGGGGACCGCCGAGACTACCGGCGCGGCCTTCTTCCCGGCGGTGACCGCCGCACTCACGGATGCCCTCGGAGTGAGCTGCGCCTTTGTTGCCGAGGCGGTCGGCGGCGGGCGGGCACGTACCCTGTCCATCAACGTCGACGGCCAGGAGGGGTCGCCGATCGAGTACGATCTCGCTGGTACCCCGTGTGACGAGGTGGTCGGGCGGGAGGCGTGCTACTTCCCGGCGGCGGTGCAGGGGCGCTTCCCGGAAGACCAGATCCTCGTCGCCCTGGAGGGTGAGTGCTACGCCGGCGCGCCCCTCTTCTCCGCCGAGGGTGAGCCCCTCGGGGTTCTCGGGATCGTCGATCGCAAGCCGTGGCCGGCCGACTTCCCCTTCGGCTCCCTCCTCTCCCTCTTTGCCGCTCGTGCGGCGGCGGAGATCGAGCGGCAGCGGAGCGAGGTCGAGGTGCGGCGGCGCAACGCCGAGCTGGAGCTGGTTCACGACCTCGACCAGCTCATCCGCGCCGCCGAGACCGCTGAGGCGCTCCTGAGCGCGGCGCTGTCGCGCCTTATCCACCTCGATCACCTTCTAGTGGTTCAGGGTAAGGGCGGCGCCTTTCTCCTCGACGAAGGGGCCAAGGTCCTCCGCCTGGTGACCACCGCGGGTGAGTTCTCCCCCGAGTTCCTCGCCGACGAGGAGGTGGTGCCCCTGGGTGAGTGTCTGTGCGGCCGCGCCGCCCTCTCCGGTGAGGTGTTGGTGAGCAGCGACTGCTACACCGACGAGCGCCACGACCACCGCTACCCGAACATGGCCGCCCACGGCCACTACATCGTCCCGTTGAAGGCGGGCGATCGGGTGGTGGGGGTCCTCTTCCTCTACACCAACACCGAGCCCCACTTTGACGATCACCTCGCCGGTCTGCTGGAGGCGATCGGCGGGCAGATTGGCACCGCGGTGGAGCGGCTGCGGGTGCAGGAGGAGCTGCTGCGCGCCAACGAGGAGCTGATCACCGCGCGCGACGATGCCCTGGCCGCGAGCCGGGCGAAGAGTGAGTTCCTCGCCAATATGAGCCACGAGATCCGCACCCCGATGAACGGCGTCCTGGGGATGGCGGATCTCCTGCTGACCGGCGATCTCCCCGCCGAGTCGCGCCACTACGCCGAGACGATCCATTCGAGCGGTGAGGCGCTGCTGGCGATCCTCAACGACATCCTCGACTTCTCCAAGATCGAGGCGGGCAAGATGGCCTTCGAAGCGGTCCCCTTCGATCTACGTCGGTGCATTGATGATGTCGCCGCCCTCATGGACGGCCGGGCGCAGGAGCATGGGGTGTCGCTCACCGCCCTGGCGACGGAAGCGGTGCCCCCGCTGGTGGTGGGCGATCCGAGTCGCCTGCGCCAGGTCCTCCTCAACCTGGTGGGCAACGCGGTGAAGTTCACCCAGGACGGCGAGGTGGCGCTCCGCGTCGGGGTGGCCGAGGGAGAGCTCCTGTTCGAGGTGGTGGACACCGGTATCGGGATCCCCGAGGCGGCGAAGGCCCAGCTCTTCGATGCCTTTACCCAGGCGGATACCTCGACTAGCCGCCGCTTCGGCGGCACCGGCCTCGGGCTGGCGATCTCTCGCCGTCTGGCGGAGGGGATGGGCGGGAAGATCGGCGTGGAGAGCGTCGAGGGGGAGGGGACGGCGTTCTGGTTCACCCTGCCGCTGCACCGCGTCGACGGGGGTGGTGATGCCGAGGTAGCGAAGGTGGTTCCGGCGACGGTGATGCGTCCGCTTCACCTCCTGCTTGCCGAGGACAACGCGGTGAACCGTCTGGTGGCGACCAAGTGTGTGGAGCGCCTCGGCTACACGGTGGAGGTGGTGAACGATGGCCGCGCGGCGGTGGCGGCGTGGCAGGCGGGCCGCTTCGACGCCCTCCTCATGGATTGTCAGATGCCGGAGATGGATGGCTACCAGGCGACCGCGGAGATCCGTCGTCTGGAGCAGGAAGAGGGGGCGGGGCAACCGACACCGATCATCGCCCTTACCGCCCACGCCATGGCCGGTGACCGCGAGCGTTGCCTCGCGGCAGGGATGGACGAGTACGTGGCCAAGCCGCTGCGCAGCGAGGCGCTGGCCGCGGCGTTGGCGCGTGTTGTCGACAACAATCCGATTCCGGATCCACCGGAGTCGACTACCACGGAGGACGTGATGGACACAGTGATTCCGATGGACCTCACCCACCTGCGTGAGCTGGTGGGGGGAGACGAGGAGGTGATGGGGGAGATCCTTGATCTCTTCATGGAGGACGCACCGCGGCAGATCGCGGCCCTCGGGGAGGCGATCACCCGTGGTGACTGGGAGGAGGCGCACCGCCTTGCCCACACCCTGAAGGGGTCGGCCTCGAACGTCGGCGCCGAGCCCCTGCGCCAGGCTGCCTGGTCGTTGGAACAGCGTTCCGGTGAGCCGACCGGGGACGACCTGCACCCCCTCCTTGGCCGCTGTCAGGAGGAGATGTCGCGGGTGGTGGGGTATTTGAACAGCAGGGGCTAGGGGCTGGGGCTTAGGGGCTGGGGAAGGACGGCCCTTCGGGCCGGATGAGATGTCGAGGGAGCACATCCACGAACGCATTGCCGGCCGCGCAGCGGCCACCACCCCTAGTCCCTAGCCCCTGGCGAGCGCAGCGAGCCCTAATGACAGCCCTTCGGGCTGATGAGGTGCCGATGGAAGACACCCACGAAACAATCGTCGCCGGCCGCAGGCCGGCACCACCCCTAGCCCCTAGCCCCTAGCCCCTAGCCCTTAACCCCTAACCCCTAATCCCTGCCTGCCGCAGGCAGGCATAGCGAGCTATGTCGATCCGTTTCCTCATCGCCCTGTTCACCTCGGTCCTCCTCGGCCTCACTGTGGGGGTGGCCGGGTGGCTGGCGACGACTCGGACGACCGCCGCCCTCACCGAGCGAGTGGAGGAGGGGCTCGACCTGGCGGCGGCGGCCAACCTCGACGGCCTCACCGATCGCCTTGAGAGGATGCTCTCCGACCTTCATATCCTTGCCACCCAGCCAGTGACCCAGCTTGTTCTGGAGGACGATCCCGACCGTGAGCTCGGTGACGCCCTCGACGCCTTCCGCAAACACGACCCCACCTACCTCCAACTCCGCGCCTACGACTCCAACGGCCACCTGGTGGCCGGTGAGCGCGCTGCCTTTCGCCACCCGACGCCGCGGCCGTGGCAGCTCGCCCGCCTGCTGGCGGGAACAGATGTGGTGGTGGAGCCGTCGAAGGGACGGATGGTCATCGCCGTCCCGATCCCGGCGCCGTATGACGCCAGCGAGATTATCGGGGTGGTCGAGGCGGTGGTGGACTGGTCGCATCTTACCCACTTCAACCACATCCCCAAGGGGGCGGAGGTGGTCCTGTGGGGAAGCCAGGGTGAGGTCCTCGCAGACGAGGGTGTGATCCAGCATGGCCGATCCTCCGCCGGCCTCATCTTCGGCATGGCCCACCCCAGGCCGGACCTTCTCCCTAGCCTGCGCGGTTGGCACCTGCGCCTGACGGTGAGCCGCGATCGCAGGGAGGCGCTGGCGGGGGTCCACCAGATGCAGCGGGAGCTGGCCATCCTCTTCTTCTCCATGGGGGGGGTGGGGATTCTCGTTGCCTTTCTCCTCGCCGATCGCCTCAGTCGCCCCCTGCGGGCCCTCGTGGACGCCGCCCGGCGGATGGGGGAGGGCGACCTCTCGGTGCGGGTAGAGGGCCGGGGCAGCGGTGAGATCGCCTTGTTGGAGACCGCTTTCAACCAGAGCGCAGAGCAGATCGAGAAGGCGACCGGTGAGCTGCGGCGGCTGAAGGAGGGGCTCGAAGGTGAGGTCGAGGAGCGCACCGCCCAGCTCCGTGACGCCCTCAAAGAGGCGACCGCGGCGAGCCGGGCGAAGAGCGAGTTCCTCGCCAACATGAGTCACGAGATCCGCACCCCGATGAACGGCGTTCTCGGAATGGTGGAGGTCCTCCTCGACACCGACCTCTCCCCGGAACAGCGC
This sequence comes from uncultured Nitrospirota bacterium, assembly GCA_964599505.1. Lineage (GTDB taxonomy): Bacteria > CG2-30-53-67 > CG2-30-53-67 > CG2-30-70-394 > CG2-30-70-394 > CG2-30-70-394. The sequence goes on from CAZRGD010000048.1 coordinate 8,901, forward strand.
CAGCACACGGAGACCATTCGTAACAGCGGCGAGGCGCTGCTCACGGTCCTCAACGATATTCTCGACTTCTCCAAGATCGAGGCGGGCAAGCTCGCCTTCGAGGCGGTCTCCTTTGACGTGCGCGAGTGTGCCGAGGAGGTGGCGACGCTGATGGCGGGCCGCGCTGCGGAGAAGGGGATTGAGCTGGTGGTCGATGTCCCGGAGATCATCCCCGACCGGGTGGTCGGCGACCCGGGACGGGTCCGCCAGGTCCTCCTCAACCTGTTGGGGAACGCGGTGAAGTTCACCGAGCAGGGCGAGGTCGCCCTGCGCATCCGCGAGATGGCGCGAGACGGTGAGCAAGCAACCCTCCGTTTCGAGGTGCGCGATACCGGGGTGGGGATCTCTGCCGCTGGACAAGACCACCTCTTTGACGCCTTCAGCCAGGAGGACGCCTCCACCACCCGTCGCTTCGGCGGCACCGGTCTCGGGTTGGCGATCAGCCAGCGGCTGGTGACCGGGATGGGGGGAGTCATCGAGGTGGAGAGCGTCCAGGGGAGGGGCTCCACCTTCGGTTTTACCCTCCACCTGCCGGTCGGGGAGGCGCAGCGGCAGCGGTCACCCGAGGATCTTACCGGCCTGTCGGCGCTGGTGGTGGACGACAACGCCACCAACCGTGCAGTGGTGTGTCACTACCTCACCTCCTGGGGGATGGAGGTGGAAGAGGCGGCGGGCGGTAGCGAGGCGCTCGAGCTCCTGCGCGCCGCCGATGCCGGTGGCCGCCCTTTCCGTCTGGCGCTGCTGGACATGCAGATGCCGGAGATGGATGGGGATACCCTCGGGGCGCGGATCAAAGAGGATCCAACCCTCGCCGCCACCCCGTTGGTTCTCCTCACCTCGGTGGACCGGCGCGGTGAGGAGGCAGCCCTGCGTCGTAGCGGCTTCGCCGCGGTCCTCCTCAAACCGGTGAGGCGCTCGTTGCTCCTCGACACCCTGATGGACGCCCTCCACGGCGAGGGGGTGGGGGAGGCCGAGCCGGAGGCGGTGGTGACACCGGCCATGGAGGCCGAGACATCTTGCCTCCGGGTCCTTCTCGCTGAGGACAACGCGGTCAATCGGACGGTGGCGGTGAAGGCCCTGGAGTGGCTCGGTCACCAGGTGGTGGCCGTGGCGGACGGCGCCGGCGCGGTGGCGGCGTGGGCCGACGGTGGTTTCGATGTCATTCTCATGGACTGTCAGATGCCGGTCCTCGACGGCTACGAGGCGACCGCACGGATTCGCCGGGAGGAAGAGGCGCGCGGCCGTGGGCGGACGCCGATCATCGCCCTCACCGCCAACGCCATGGCCGGCGATCGCGAGCGGTGCATTGCCGCCGGTATGGACGACCACCTCCCCAAACCGCTCCAGCGCAAGGTTCTCGCCGAGATGCTCGAGCGGTGGGTGGCATCGGAGCCGGTGATGGTCTCCGTCGGCGCACCCGTTGCCTCCCTCTCCCCTCGGGAGAGGGTTGGGGTGAGGGCGGAAGGAGTACCCGGACCGGTGAGCTCGAACGCCCTCCCCCCGACCCCCTCCCGAGGGGAGGGGGAGGACTCCTCTTCGGGGAGGACCGATTGTTCGGTGCCCCTCGACTTCGGCCGTCTGGAGGAGATCGCCGGTGGCGACCGCGACTTCTCCCGTGAGCTTGTCACCCTCTTTTTAGAGGACACCGCTTGTCACCTCGACACCCTCGCCACGGCGATTGAGCACGGTGAGCCGGAGGTGGTGCGAGAGGTCGCCCATACCGTCAAGGGATCGGCCTCGAACGTCGGTGCCGAGCCGATCCGTGGCCTCGCCTACGAAATGGAGCAGCGCGGGCGCAACCGTGAGCTTTCCGGGGTGGGGGCTCTACTGGCTTTGATGCGTGGGGAGCTGGAGCGGGTGCGCGAGGCGGCCGAGGAGGGGGTGAGATGAAGATCCTCGTCGCTGATGACGACCGCCTGAGCCTCCGGCTCCTGGAGCACACCCTCACCCAGTGGGGTCACCAGGTGGTGGCGTGCGCCGACGGCGAGGGGGCGTGGCGTTGCCTGCGTCAAGGGGGCGTGAGCCTGGTGATCAGCGACTGGCAGATGCCGGGGATGGACGGTCTGGAGCTCACCCGCAAGGTGCGCGAGCGAGGCGGGACCTACACCTACGTCATCCTCCTCACCGGGGAGGAGGGGCGGGAGGAGTTCCTCACCGCCATGGAGGCGGGGATCGACGACTACCTCACCAAGCCGGTGGACCTCGACGAGCTGCGGGCGCGGCTGGCGGTGGGCAAGCGGGTCCTCGACCTGCAGGAGGAGCTTCGCCGGGCCCTGGCGGTATCGGAGAAGCTCGCCACTACCGACGCCCTTACCGGCCTACTCAACCGCCGCACCGTGTTGGAGCGCGGCGAAGAGGCATTTGCCCAGGCGATCCGCCAGGGCTATCCGTTGAGCGTGGTCATGGCGGATATCGACCACTTCAAGCAGGTGAATGATCGCTACGGCCATCCGGTGGGTGACCGGGTCCTGGCGGCGGTGTCCGGGGCGCTGCACGCCGGGCTACGTCGCTACGATCTCCTCGGCCGCTACGGCGGCGAGGAGTTCCTCGCCGTCCTTCCGGGGTGCGCCGTGGTGGAGGTGGTAGCGGTGGCGGAGCGGATGCGTAAGGCAGTGGAGGGGCGCGAGGTGGAGGTCGACGGCGGCGTGATCCGGATGACCACCAGCTTCGGCGCGGTCTCCTCGGGGCCGGATGACCTGCCGCATATCGCCAACCTCATCCAGCTCGCTGACGACGCCCTTTATCGCGCCAAGGCGCGGGGGCGCAATTGCGTCGAGTGCCA